>JAUNSB010000002.1:37559-89359 GCA_030539375.1 Prevotella sp. | reverse complement strand
TTCAAAACTGTATATGTATAACACGCCCATAATAAGCGCATTCGGGGTGCAAAGGTACAAAAAAATCCCGAAAATACCTAATATAATATAAGAAAAGGCAAAATTAAGAGGTAAAATTTATAAAATATAATATTTTTTAACTAAACAAAGACAACAAAAGTGACATTTTTGCTATTTTTCTGCCACAAAAATGCCACTTTTTATTCTCATAAAAGCGCTAAGCCTCTCCCTTTCCCACATTAAACGGGGCAATGGTACGAGGCTGAGAGTTTGGCATTTTTATCTGTCCAAACTCACGTTCATATCTTGCAATGTTTTCCTGCAATGCCGCAAGCAAACGTTTGGCATGCTCGGGAGCCATTATCACACGGCTACAGACTTGTGCTTTGGGAAGTCCGGGAAGTACACGCGCCACATCAATCACAAACTCACTGCTGCTATGAGTAATTATCGCAAAGTTTGCATACTCACCTTTCGCTGTCTCCGGGGTAAGCTCAATCTGAAACTGCCCCTGATTCTTTTCGTTTTCACTCATTGGTATACTCTGTTTTTTAAATCTTGGTTTTATTTCTTTCCTGCAAGAATACCTTTTATCACGGCATTGGTGAAACCTTCCTGCTCCATCATGTTCAAGCCGCGGATAGTCAGACCATTTGGGGTAGTCACCTTGTCAATTGCCGATTCCGGATGCTCACCCGTGGCCTGTAGCAACTCCACAGCACCCTTTACAATCTGCTGTACCACCTTCTGTGACACACTCGCCTTGAAGCCAAGCTGTACTCCTGCCTCCATACTGGCGCGGATATAACGCATAGCGTATGCCGTGGCACACGACATTGTGGTGGCGGCAGGGAAATAGCTTTCTTCCATGAAAAGAGTGTCGCCCAGTTCGTTGAAGATATCGGCCACAAGCTTATCCTGCTCCTCGTCGCCGTCCACCGAGGTGATGAAGGTCATCGAAGCCTTATAAGCAATGGCGATGTTTGGCATCACGAGATAGAGCTTCGGTGTCTGTCCGTCTTTGTCGAGCCAGCGCTTGATGTCGGCCGACGGCACACCAGCAGCCACAACCATGAGTATCTGCCTACTATAGTCCATTACCTCCTTCATGCCGTTGAGGGTTTTCTCCACACACCACGGCTTCACCACCACGCACACGATATCGGCGCCCGCAACAGCCTGCTTATTGTCAGATGTCGCAGATGCTCCCTGCTGTGCAAAAAAGTCAAGCACAGGCTGGTTGTGGTCGGACACTATAATGTCTTGTGGTTTGAAACGATCGCTTTGCAGGCATCCCTTCACCATGGCGCCTCCCATGGCTCCTGCTCCTATAAATGCTATTCTCATTAGTCTGTATTTTGTGTCTGATTTCGTCCCTACAATCACTGTTCTGCCACAACGGCATAGAAACAAAGGTCTTCATTTCCCGTGTTAATCACCGTATGACGGCTGCCCTTGGGACAGTAATGGCACACTCCTGCGCACAGGGTCTCCTCTACCCCGTCGCACACAGCCTTGCCCTCACCGCTTGTGAAAAACATTATCTCACTGCCGCTATCATGCAAATGCTCGCCGATGGAACTGCCCGGTGTGAGTCTGGCATTAAGTATTCTGTTTGTTCCGTCAAAATACATAAATGCGCTCATCGCTCCCTCACCGCCCTTGAAATTCGGGAAACTCTTCATTTCAGCTGTATTCAGGTCAAACTTCATATTTATATGTTTCTATAGTTATACTTCAAAAGTTTTCTGCAAAATTAATAAAAATTTCCGATACAAACAAATGTTTTTCTGTTTTTAATGCAGTTTTATATTCTCCAACAACTACAAATTCACATAGCTGTCGCCTGCCACCCTCTTACGCGCGTACATTAATATATATAATAAGGAAGCCAGTATTCATATTCCTCCATTGACATTTCGCAAAACCATCTCTGATATTTCGGCGATTATCTTAGCCGTTTCATCCATGGAGTACGCCGAGCCAGCCACAAAGACAGCAATGGCATAACGCTTGCCATTGGGAAGATGAACATATCCGGCATCGTTCACTGCCATTATCCTGCCATTATCCATTGGACCTGTCCCAGTCTTATGTCCCACAACGGCATTTGTTGCAACAAAAGGCTTCGGAAGTCTGTCTGTACCAGTTTCACACGATTCCATCATCCGCTTTATCCTTAACGAATTAGCATCATTAAATTTTCCGTCAAACTCATACATAAGCATCGCCATTGCTGCCGGCGTTGATGAATTATCATAACATCGTGCAATCACCGTGTTCATATCACGTTCATTCCATCTCACAGAAATGTCATTTATCCCCATTGCCTTGAGACAACTGTCAACCACAGATGTACCTCCCACAAAATCCAGCAAAATGTCGCAGGCATTATTATCGCTGCTGCGTAAAGAGTAATCAAGAAGTTCATTGATTGTTATCGCATGATTGCTGTTGGCGGGATATTTCTCCAGCATCGGACTCCAGGTATCAGCATGCAGCCAACTTGCCTTCACACTGAGGGAGTCATCAAAAGTGCAACCGCTCTTCCTGACCTTCTCTGCCACTGTCAACGCCAGCGGAAACTTAAAGACACTCAGCATGGGAAAGGAATCTTTTTCGTTCATGCCTGTCAGCAGTTTCCCGTCGATTACCACTGCCACTCCTATTTTGGCATCCTTGCTGTTTATATAATTACGGAGCAAATCCTCCAGTGCCACCGACCGTGCCGAGCCACACCCGGCAAATAGCGACATAAATAAAAACAAATAACAGAAATTCCTCATCATATCATCATCTATTTTTACACCATACGTTTCTTCAGATTTGGCAGGAAACATGTCACCAAACCTATCAGCGGCATATACGCACAGCAGTCATAGACTGCAGCAATGCCATATTCATCGGCAAAATTACCAAGCACAGCCGAAGCGATGCCGGCAATGCCAAAGGCAAAGCCGAAGAACAGTCCCGACACCAGACCAAGATTATAAGGCAGCAGCTCCTGGGCATAGAGCAGAATGGCAGGAAAAGCCGACGACAATATCAGCCCCACACAGAAACTGAACACTATTGTCAGCTCCACCCCCACATGAGGCATGAGCAATGAAAACGGCGCTGTGCCGAGAATGGATATCCAGATAACATACTTACGCCCTATCCTGTCACCCACCGGTCCGCCTATCATAGTGCCCACTGCCGTGGCTGCAAGAAATACAAACAGGCACACCTGCGACAGCTGCACCGTGATACCGAACTTATCAATGAGATAAAAAGTGTAGTAGCTGGTGAGGCTCGCCATATAGACATATTTCGAGAATATAAGCACCAGCAGAATCACAAGCGAGAAGACCGTGAGCGGCATCGACAGTGGACGCTCACTCTGCACCTTCATCTGCAGATGGTCGGTCTTCATCTTGCTGATATATCCCTTGAACCAGCGGTCGATGGGAATGCTCACTATATACGCCGCAATGGAGAACAATATAAACCACATGATATTTTCCCTGCCATATGGAGCCACAATGAGAGCCACAAGTAGCGGTCCCATTGCCGAGCCGAAGTTGCCGCCTACCTGAAACGTGCTTTGCGCCAGCCCCCGTTTGCCTCCCGATGCCAGCGAAGCTATGCGCGAAGCCTCGGGGTGTAGTATCGACGACCCGAGTCCGATGATGAACACCGAGCACAGCACCAAGTAGATGTTTGTGGCGTATGCCAGCCCTATGAGTCCTGCCATCGTGAACGTAGTGGCGAGCGGCAGACTGTAGGCACATGGTCGCTTGTCGAACACCAGCCCCACCACCGGCTGAAACACCGATGCCGCCAGCTGGTAAATCAGCGTCACCAGCCCAATCTCCGAAAACGACAGATGCAAATCATCTTTCAGTATAGGATACGACGCAGTAAGCACCGCCTGCAATAGATCATTGAGCAAGTGCGCCCCTCCCAATGCCACAAGCACGCTCATCGCCACACGTGTCACCTGATTCTCATTTCCGTTTTTCATAATCTTTCCACCTTATTGTATGTTTATATCCTGTTTTGGCGTGCAAAGTTATACATTTTCTCCCACACCTGCAAATAACACAAGAAAAAACTGACATATATGACAATGTTCAAAAAAAGAGTTGCTGCAGCTGCAAGTTCCTGTGCAGCCGCAGCAACTCACTGTATTAAAGGCGTATCTTTATGCCGGCATTAAACACAAATCCTTCGAGCGGAGCATAAATGTCGCGGAACTCTGGATTGGTCAACGTACCGTTGTTGATGGTGTCAAAACGTGTCTGACGCCTGTCGGTGAAGTTCTCGAAGTTGGCAAACACAGAGAAATGCTCCCATATCTTCTCAACCATAAGCCCGAACATGGTGTAGGGTTTGCCCTCCTTGCCGTCACTCAACTTCTGCTTGCTGTAATAATACGACTCCAGCCCCACTCGCCAGCTGTCCTCCACCTCGTACATGAGTATTGCGTTAAGGCGGTGCTTGGGCGTAAGGAAGTTTTCGTACCTGTCGTGTCCGTCACTGGTGCGCACGTCGGTGTAGGTGTAGCCTAAATAAAGGTGCAGGTCGTCATAGCCGAGCTTCAGGTTGGTCTCAATGCCCTTTGTGTCGATATGCCCGTCGATGTTCGCCATGCGGTAGAAGCCGTCATCGCCGGCAGTCATGAGCAGCGGAGAGTTGATGCGGGTGTAGAAGAACAGCTGGTTGACCGACAGCGATATGCAGTCGTTGAAAAGCGATGTCGAATAATTGATATCCCAGTTTGCGCCGTAGCTGCGCTCCAGCTTGTTGAGCGACTTGCTTATCGGCATGATGTCCTTATACTGTATTCGCTCGGTGTCCTCGGTGAATATTGTCGGTGCCTTGTATCCCATACCGCCACCGAGACGTGATGACAGGCCCGGGGCAATCTTGAACAGAGCTGAGAGACGCGGCAACACAGCCCACCCGTAGTCAAACACGCGGTCGGCACGCAGACCAGTCTCCACGTCAAGCCATTTTGCGGCAGTCCATGTGTTCTGCACAAATGCTCCTGCCGCAGTCTGGGTGTAGTCTCTCTTGCCCACTGCTCCGGCATTGCTTTCGTTGAAGTCGTCAGTCCACAGGTTAAGGCCTGCTACCCACTCTGTGTTTTCTCTTGTGTGGGTCATGGAGAGCTCGGCAAACGATGCCCACTGGTCGCCGTCGAAGCTGTAGCCCGGCACCTTCATTGCCCTGTCGTAGTATGTCATGCTCGCCTTTGCGGCCATTCTCGTGTGCTCGTTGAAGGTGTGCGTCAGCGATGCCTGCAGCGAGTGACGCTGTGTCTCGTTTTTCTCGAAGTAGGCATGTGTCTCGTCGCCATGTCCCTTGACATACTCGATGTCGCCGCCGAGACGTTTTTCAAACATGGTGTTCAGCGTTATGTTCATCTCGGTTTTGTCGGAGAGATACAGGAAAAGGCGTGGATTAAACGTGAAACGGTCGAATTCGGGAATGGCAGTGAAGCCCGTGTCTGAAGGGTCATAGCCCCAGTTGCGGTTGTAGGAGAACAGTGCCGTGGTGCCTACCTTGCCAAACCGCTGGCTGTAGAAGGCGCTGGCATCAAGTCCTCTGCCCGAAGTGCCGTTGAGAAGGAAGCTCAGCTCACGCTTCTCTTCTGGAGTCTTAGATATCAGGTTTACAAGACCGGCTATGGCTCCGCCACCATAGAGCGTTGACGATGAGCCTTTGATTATCTCCACCTGCTTGAGGTCAAGCGGCGGAGTCTGAAGCAGTCCCAGACCGCTGGCAGCACCCGAGAACGTGGGGAATCCGTCTTTCAGTATCTGCGTGTATCGTCCGTCAAGTCCCTGTATGCGTATCGTGGCGTTGCCCGATATTGCCGATGTCTGCTGGGTGGCAATACCTGTGCTCTCGCTAAGCAGCATACGTATGTCGCCGGGCTTCATGCTTGCCTTCTCATCGAGTTCCTCACCCGATATAAACTCCACACGTGTCGGGATATTCATTATCGTCCGCGTGCCGCGGGTGGTTAGCACCACCACTTCGTCGAGGTCCATCTCTTCCTCTTCCATCTCTATAGTCACCACCTTGTCAAAGGCAAGCGGAAAGGTGAATGTCGCGGTCTTTTCCTCATAGCCTATATAGCTGAACGTGACGGTGTGTTTACCGTCGGGAATATTGTTCACGGTGATGTTGCCGTTGGCATCCGAAACGGCGGTGATGTCCGTTCCCTTCACCTTGACTGTCACTCCTATAAGGGTCTCTCCACTACCCTCCTCCTTAACAGTTGCTTTCAGTGTGTTTTGCGAATATGCGTTATGTGCCCACATGGCTGCCGCCATGAGGGAAAATATTATTTTTCTCATTTTCAATTTGTTTTTTAGTCTTTTAATTAATACTTCTGACTCCCTTTAACTTCTCTTATCTCCTTCACATGCAAGAGTTGGGAGTTGATTACTTAAATAAATAATAAGGTGTAGCTCATTATACCATTCACAACGGTATAATCTGCCGCCGTCAGGCTCTGGGCGGCTGAAAGACGCTTGAAGGAAAAGACTTCAATGCCTCTTCCTTATAGTAAAAGACTGTTTCTGTATTCACATGCACAAATATCTTCTCCAGCGATGTTGTCTGCGGACATACAAATCCCGAGCAGGTATTGCACTGCATGAACGGTGAGCAGAAATCGTCATCGGGACAAGAGCAGTCATCGTCATGAGTGCAGTTCTCCTCCATTCCCGAGAACAGGCATCTGTCATACAGGAAACATGGCATTGTCGACAGCAACAACGTCACAACCACAAGCAATATTGACAGATACTTCATCACAACTGTTTACCGATATTTGTTATTGATTTGTTTTTTCGGGTGCAAAGTTACTGATAATTCCCCAACCTATACTTAAAAATATGATATTTCAGCATTTATATATGATATTCTCAAGGCTTATATGTAAGGACGAATGTCCGTTTTCGGACACTTATTTCAAAAGCGGACACTCTGCACTAACAGTTTATCCGTTGGCAATCAAAGCATTACGTTTATGGCACGGATATTGCCTATAGAAAAGGCAGAACAATAAACAACGGATAAACAGAACAAACAAATAAAAAATTTTAAAATTTATGAGAAAATACTTATCATTCATTTCATTGGCAGTATGCCTGTGCAATACACACGTCGCAACAGCCGGCAACATCATCGCAAACGACACCATCATCGACGGAAAGACCATTCAGGAGGTGGTGGTAAAGGGCAGGGACATTGTTGTTAAAGACGACAAACTGATTATCAACCTGAGCAACAAGATTAAGAAACACTCTTTTGACGGCTACTCTGCCCTATCACTGCTGTCAATTCCCGGACTGAGCGTTGACCCGATAGACGAGACAGTGAAAACCAACGGTGAGGCGACAATGCTTTGCATAAACGGGCGCGAGGCTTCAAAAAGTGAGATAAAGACTCTGTATCCCAAAGACATTATACGTATAGACTACTATCAGCAATTTGACCCCAACCACCCCATGGCAAAGGCGGTGATAGACTTTATAATAAAGGTGAGGGAGAGCGGCGGTATGGTGATGGCACAGGCAAACCAGAACCTTAACAAAGCCGCTGGCGACGACATGATAGACTGGAAGATGTTCAACAAGAAATCGCAGTTCAACATACAGATAACCGACAAGTACAACCATTTCACCCCAAACCGCGGCACGGAGTCGTACACGCTGATGCCGTTTGCAAGCGGTGACATAGAGAAGAATGTGATGACAAAACCGTCGGGCACACACAGCAACGGCATCGGTGCAAAATTAGCTTATATTTACAACGGCAAGACCAGCAAGCTGCAGATTGCGGCATCGCTGCGAAACAACCACAGTGCAAACAGCACCTTGCAGGAGCAGACAATATCGAGAATAGGAACCATAGACACGAAGGATTTCAGGCACAATGACAACATCTCGCCGACATTAAAGATATATTATAAAAAGGACTTCAACAAAAAGACCTCACTGGAAACGAAAGTTAATGCCAATTACAACCACACTAAGCAGTGGAGAGACTATGATGCCATAAATACATATTTATCACACACAAAGGAGGATTATTATTTTATGAATCCCAGTATTATGGTGTTGCACAAGCTAAACAACAGAATAAATTTATTTGCATACGCAACATATTTTTATACACATTCAGACAACACATATACAGAAAACGGTGTGCCAACGGTGAACAAACTTACTGAGGGACAAGCAATAATAATGCCTGGATGCCGTTTTCAGATAATACCAAAGAAGTTTAGAGTCACATTGCAGTTACAGGAGAGAATACAGACCATAGATGCAGGTCTTGGCTCATACACAAAGGAATATTTCACCCCTTCACTTTTCTATCATATTTCGCTGGCAAAAAACACACAGCTCAGTGGAAACTTCTGTGCAGGCGTAAACAGTCCCAATATGAAATATTACAACAGTGGCGAAAAGCGGATTGATGATTTTCAGGTAATAGCAGGCAGCAGCGAACATGAAACGAGTCGCGTATTCACCACATACATGTCACTCAACAGCTATTACAGATGGGGAAGTTTCCAGATATATTCACAATACGACATTGCGCAAAAAAACATATACGAAAACATATATTGTGATGAGGAGCGCGAGCTGTACGTACACCAATATCAGAATGGCGGCACATCCGAAAGATTTAGTATCTATGGTGAGCTGCAGCTGAACCTGATACCAGATAAACTGAAATGGTCGGGCTCAGGACAATATACGCACAGCAAACAGCGTATCGGCTATCTCAAGACACTCAACGTATGGAATGCAAACGCTGAACTGACCTATTTTGACAAAGGATGGCAGTGCAAGCTGAGCTATGGCACAAGAAGAAAGGGGCTTAACAGTGCTGGCGGTACAACAACACGCCCGCAGCAACTCACACTGTCTGTAGGATACAATACGGGAAACTGGTCGTTCTACCTATATTCAAAGAATCCTCTGATAAAAACGTCAGAAAAGAATGAGATTCGCCGCAACGGATATACAAATATCTCCGACTCGTACAGTCCCCGCACTAACTACAATATGTTTGCCATGCGTGTGAGCTACCGTTTCGTTTATGGAAAGAAGCACAAGTATCAGGATGTGGAGATTGACGACAGCAACCGCTCGGCTATACTTGATACCAACACGAAATAAGAAAAAAAGTTGACTGGATATAGTTGATTATATTTTTCCTTGTGATATATGTTATAAAGAAAGATCTATTTTGTTTTAGTAATGGTAGAAAAACATTACTGAACAAATACGTTTTTATGTTGTATTTAACTAAAGAATAAAAAAACATTAAAATTTCATTCTATATTTTGCTATGCAATCGTTTATTTGTATCTTTGCATTAACTTTGTATAAGATAAGCTGCATCTCGGCATAACATTGACTTCATTGAACGTTGTTTCAAGCAAGTTTGATGTTTCTGCTCTTGGTTTGCATTAACTTTATATAAAATAAGCGACAAATAAAGAAACATAAAAACATATATATAATATTTTTAATAAAACAATTTTATGGTAAGTAACAACATCCCACAGGTAAAGCTCGGCATCATCGCCGTTAGCCGTGACTGTTTCCCTATCGCGCTGTCAACACAGCGTCGCGAGAACATTGTAAAAGAATATAAAGGTGACTTGTACAACTGCAAGACCACCGTTGAGAACGAGCAGGACATGCTTAAGGCTGTCAGCGAGGTGAAGGAAGCCGGCTGCAACGCCCTCGTGGTGTTCCTCGGCAACTTCGGTCCTGAGACTCCCGAGACTCTCATCGCCAAGAACTTCGATGGTCCATGTATGTTCGTGGCTGCCGCTGAGGGCGACGGCGACATGATCAACGGCCGTGGCGACGCATACTGCGGTATGCTCAACTGCTCATACAACCTTGGCATGCGCCACCTCAAGGGCTATATCCCTGAGTATCCTGTAGGCACAGCCGAGGACATCTCGAAGATGATTTCCGACTTCGTGCCCGTAGCCCGCGTAATCCTCGGATTGAAGGGTCTGAAGATTATCACCTTCGGTCCGCGTCCACAGGACTTCTTCGCCTGCAACGCTCCTATCAAGGGTCTCTATGAGCTTGGCGTTGAGATTGAGGAGAACTCTGAGCTCGACCTGCTCGTGGCTTACAAGGAGCATGAGAACGACCCGCGCATCGACGCTGTATGCGAGGATATGGCAAAGGAAATGGGTGAGGGCTGCTACTACCCGACACTCAGCCGCCGCATGGCACAGTTTGAGCTCACTCTGCTCGACTGGGCAGAGCAGCACAAGGGCTCACGCCAGTATGTGGCATTTGCCGACAAGTGCTGGCCGGCATTCCCAAGCCAGTTCGGCTTTGAGCCTTGCTATGTGAACAGCCGTTTGGCAAGCCGCGGCATTCCAGTGGCATGCGAGGTTGACATCTACGGCGCATTGTCTGAGTACATCGGTATCTGCGCCTCTGACGACACCGTTACCCTGCTCGACATCAACAACTCTGTGCCGAAGTACATCTACGACGAGGACATCGTCGGCAAGTATGACTACAAGCTCACCGACACATTCATGGGCTTCCACTGCGGCAACACTCCACAGTGCAAGATGTGCTCTAACCGTAAGATTAAGTTCCAGCTCATCCAGAACCGTCTGCTTGAGAACGGCGGCGAGCCAGACTTCACACGCGGTACTCTTGAGGGCGACATCGCAGCAAGTCCTATCACATTCTACCGTCTGCAGTGCGACTCTGAGGGCAATCTCCGCTCTTACATCGCCGAGGGTGAAGTGCTCGACGTTCCTACACGCTCATTCGGCGGTATCGGTATCTTCGCCATCAAAGAGATGGGTCGCTTCTATCGTCACGTGCTCATCCAGAAAGGGTATCCTCACCACGGTGCCGTGGCATTCGAGCATGTGGGCAAGACCCTGTTCGAGGTGTTCAAGTATCTCGGCATAAAGGACATCGCCTACAACCAGCCGAAGGCTCTGCCATACCCAACCGAGAATCCTTGGGCATAAGGAATAGGATTGAAGATAAAAATAATATAGAAAAGAGGTTACCCCGCGCGGGGTAACCTCTTTTCTATATATTAAATGTATTATTACATTTTGTCAGGAGTTGCCTTCACGGTCTCGTCAGAGAAATCGAGCACATTCTTGCGGTTTGCCTGAATGCGGTCATACTCCTCCTTAGAGCCTACAATCACCTTCTCGAACTCGCGCAGACCTGTACCGGCAGGAATGAGGTGACCGCAGATAACGTTCTCCTTCATACCCTCAAGACGGTCGCTCTTACCGCGGATGGCAGCCTCGTTGAGCACCTTGGTTGTCTCCTGGAACGATGCGGCCGACATGAAGCTCTTGGTCTGGAGGGCAGCACGCGTGATACCCTGGAGAATCTGAGTAGATGTGGCAGGCACTGCATCGCGCACCTGAACCAGCTTGAGGTCACGGCGCTTAAGCGATGAGTTCTCGTCGCGGAGCTTGCGGGCTGTAACAATCTGTCCCTTCTGGAGGTTATCGCTGTCACCAGCGTCGATAACCACCTTCTTGCCCCAAATGCGGTCGTTCTCGGCACGGAAGTCAAGCTTGTCCACAATCTCAAGCTCAAGGAACGATGTGTCGCCCGGATCATTGATCTGCACCTTGCGCATCATCTGACGAACGATAATCTCGAAGTGTTTATCGTTGATCTTCACACCCTGCAGACGATACACGTCCTGAACCTCATTCACGATATACTCCTGAACGGCAGTAGGACCCTTGATGGCAAGAATGTCGGCAGGAGTAATAGAACCGTCGGACAACGGAGTACCGGCACGCACGGCATCGTGCTCCTGAACCAGAATCTGCTTCGACAGAGACACGAGATAAGAACGCTGCTCGCCAGTCTTCGATGTTACAATAACCTCACGGTTTCCACGCTTAACCTTACCCATGGTCACCTCACCGTCGATTTCAGACACAACGGCAGGGTTGGATGGGTTACGCGCCTCGAACAGCTCGGTAACACGTGGAAGACCACCGGTGATATCACCAGCCTTTGCAGCCGAACGCGGTATCTGAACCAGAGTCTCACCAGTGCTGACGGTCTGACCGTCCTCAACCACCACGTGACCACCCACAGGGAAGCTATATGTACCCACTTTCTCACCATCGGCATTTATAATGTCGCAGGTTGGAACCATCGACTTGTCTTTCGACTCAGTGATAATACGCTCGGTAAGACCTGTGGTCTCATCGGTCTCAGCGCGATAGGTAAGTCCCTCCACCACATCGTTAAACTTCAGCGTACCGGCATATTCTGTAACAATTACGGCATTGAACGGGTCCCATTTTGCAATGAGCTTGCCCTTCTCAACCACGTCACCCTGCTTGCAGTATAGTGAAGAACCGTAAGGCACGTTAACGGTAGACATCACGATACCAGTATTAGGGTCGATGAAACGCAACTCGGCAAGACGGCTCACAACCATCTCGCAATCCACATCTTCTTCCTTAAACGGAACAGTACGGATTTCATCGAACTCAAGACGGCTCTCATTTTTTGCTACGATGCTTGCATTGGCAGCGGCGTTAGATGCAATACCACCATCGTGGAATGTACGCAGTGTAAGCTGTGTACCAGGCTCACCGATTGCCTGAGCGGCAATCACACCGACTGCCTCACCCTTCTGCACCATTTTACGGGTGGCGAGGTTACGGCCGTAGCACTTTTTGCACACACCGTTGCGGCTCTCGCAGGTGAGTACCGAACGAATCTCAACCATCTCTATAGGGCTATCCTCAATAACCTGGGCTATGGCCTCGGTAATCTCCTCTCCGGCAGCAACAATCAGCGCTCCAGTCTGAGGATGTATGATGTCGTGAACCGACACACGGCCGATGATACGCTCAGAAAGTGATGAAATCACCTCATCACCGTTCTTCAATGCCGTACACATCAGTCCTCGCAGCGTACCGCAGTCGTCCTCATTGATAATCACGTCGTGCGACACGTCAACAAGGCGTCGTGTAAGGTATCCGGCATCGGCTGTCTTCATAGCGGTATCGGCAAGACCCTTACGGGCACCGTGGGTAGAGATGAAGTACTCAAGCACCGACATACCCTCCTTAAAGTTAGAAAGGATAGGGTTCTCAATAATCTGGTGTCCCTCAGCACCTGCCTTCTGCGGCTTCGCCATAAGTCCACGCATACCTGAGAGCTGACGAATCTGGTCCTTAGAACCACGGGCACCAGAATCAAGCATCATGTAAACGGCGTTGAATCCCTGGTCTGCCTCGGTCATCTGCTTCATCAACACGTTTCCGAGGTTGTTGTTCACGTGAGTCCAAGTATCGATAACCTGGTTGTAACGCTCGTTATCGGTGATGAATCCCATGTTATAGTTGTCGGTAATCTGACGAATCTCGTCGTTACCCTTCTGCACCAGCTCAGCCTTTTCCTTCGGGATGATGATATCGTCGAGGTTGAACGAAAGACCTGCCTCGTAAGCCATGCGGTAGCCAAGGTTCTTGATACCGTCGAGGAACTCGCATGCCTCAGCAAAACCTACATTGTTGATAACGTCGGCAATAATATCGCGGAGGCTCTTCTTCGAGATAACCTTATTCACATAGCCCACGCCCTTCGGCACGATGCCGTTTACGATAACGCGACCCACACTGGTCTCAACCATATGCTTGCATGGGTTACCGTTTTCGTCCTTATCGTCAACGAGCACCTTCACAAGAGCGTGCACATCACACTTTCCTTCATTGTTGGCAATGATAGCCTCCTCTGGACCATAGAATGTCAGACCCTCGCCCTTAGCTCCCGGACGAATCTTTGTGATATAGTAGAGTCCGAGCACCATATCCTGTGAAGGCACGGTGATAGGAGCACCATTGGCAGGGTTAAGGATGTTGTGGCTCTGAAGCATCAGAATCTGAGCCTCAAGCACCGCCTCGTTGCTCAACGGGAGGTGAACAGCCATCTGGTCACCGTCGAAGTCAGCATTAAACGCCGTACATGCCAGCGGGTGAAGCTGAATTGCCTTACCCTCAATCATCTTGGGCTGAAATGCCTGGATACCCAGACGGTGAAGTGTAGGCGCACGGTTGAGGAGCACAGGGTGACCCTTCATCACATTCTCAAGAATGTCGAAGATGATAGGTTCACGGCGGTCAACAATCTTCTTTGCGCTCTTAACGGTCTTCACAATACCACGCTCAATGAGCTTACGGATGATAAATGGCTTGTAGAGCTCAGCAGCCATGAGTTTTGGCAAACCGCACTCGCCCATCTTCAGCTCAGGACCAACGACGATAACCGAACGTGCAGAATAGTCAACACGCTTACCGAGGAGGTTCTGACGGAAACGTCCCTGCTTACCCTTGAGCGAGTCAGACAGTGACTTCAGTGGGCGGTTTGCCTCGCTCTTCACTGCGCTGCTCTTGCGTGAGTTATCAAACAGACTGTCGACAGCCTCCTGCAACATACGCTTCTCGTTGCGGAGAATCACCTCGGGAGCATGAATCTCAACAAGACGCTTCAAACGGTTGTTACGTATGATTACGCGACGGTAGAGGTCATTAAGGTCGCTGGTTGCGAAACGGCCTCCATCCAGCGGCACGAGCGGACGAAGTTCCGGAGGAGTAACCGGCAATATTTTCATTATCATCCACTCAGGCTTGTTAGTCTCACGGCTTGAACGGAATGCCTCTACCACCTGCAGACGCTTCAGTGCATCGTTCTTGCGCTGCTGCGATCCATTGCTGTTGGCCTGGTTGCGTAACTCATAAGAGAGTGAGTCGAGGTCGAGCTGCTGCAGAAGAATCTGGATAGCCTCGGCACCCATCTTGGCAACAAACTTATTAGGATCGCTGTCCTCAAGATATTCATTCTCCTCAGGCAGATACTTGTCGAATATGTCGTTCATCTCATCCTCCGACAACAAGTCTCCCTTCTGCGAGCCATTCACCGGATTGCCTTCCTCATCAGTCTTGCCCTCCATAAGTCCGGGCTGAATAACAATGTAGCGCTCATAGTAGATAACGGCATCAAGTTTCTTTGTAGGCATACCCAGCAGATAGCCCAGCTTATTTGGCAACGAGCGGAAATACCAGATATGTGCCACAGGCACAACAAGCTCAATGTGTCCAGGGCGCTCACGGCGCACCTTCTTTTCAGTGACCTCTACTCCGCATCGGTCGCATACAATACCCTTGTATCTTATGCGCTTGTACTTGCCACAGGCACACTCATAGTCCTTCTGCGGACCAAAGATGCGCTCGCAGAACAGACCGTCGCGCTCGGGCTTATATGTGCGGTAGTTGATGGTCTCAGGCTTTGTGACCTCACCAAAGGAGTTCTCGAGAATCTCCTCTGGCGATGCCAAACCGATAGTAATCTTAGTAAAATTACTCTTTATCTTTGTATCTTTCTTAAAAGCCATATTTCTTAATTATAATATGTATACACATTATATTATTATATTGTACATGGTCGCATTAGTCGAGTTTGATGCTCAGTCCAAGACCCTTCAGTTCGTGAAGCAGCACATTAAGAGACTCGGGAATGCCTGGAGTTGGCATTGGCTCACCCTTGACAATAGCCTCGTAAGCCTTGCTGCGTCCCACCACGTCGTCACTCTTGATAGTAAGAATTTCCTGGAGCACGTGGCTTGCACCGAATGCCTCAAGTGCCCAAACCTCCATCTCTCCGAAACGCTGTCCACCAAACTGTGCCTTACCTCCAAGAGGCTGCTGTGTGATGACAGAGTAAGGACCGATGCTACGTGCGTGCATCTTGTCCTCAACCATGTGCCCAAGCTTGAGGAAGTAGGTAATACCCACAGTTGCAGGCTGGTCGAACATCTCACCCGTCTCACCGTCATACAAATGTGTAGAGCAAAGGTGCGGCAGTCCTGCCTTGTCGGTCCACTCTGCAAGGTCATCAAGCTTGGCACCATCGAAGATCGGAGTTGCAAACTTGCATCCCAGACGCTTGCCGGCAGCACCGAGGATGGCTTCAAATATCTGACCAAGGTTCATACGTGAAGGCACACCCAGAGGGTTGAGCACAAGATCTACAGGACGTCCGTCCTCAAGGAACGGCATATCTTCCTGACGGACCACCTTCGACACAATACCCTTGTTACCGTGACGTCCGGCAAGCTTGTCACCCACCTGAATCTTACGTTTCTTGGCAATATACACCTTAGCCATCTGCAGGATGCCCGAAGGCAGTTCGTCACCGATGGTGATTGCAAACTTCTTACGCTTATTCTCAGCGTCGAGCAATTTATACTTACGCATGAAGTTTGTGATAAGCTGCGAGATGAGCATATTGGTATGGTCGTCGTCGGTCCACTTACTTATCTCTATGTCGCCATATTCAAGGTTGCGCAGGTTAGTCTGTGTGAACTTGGCACCGCGCGAGATAATCTCCGCGCCGGTATAGTCTTTGACACCCATCGACACCTTGTCGTTGGTAAGTGACAACAGCTTGTCAATAAGGATATCCTTCAAGTCACCAACCTTTGCCTCATATTCCTCGTCAATCTTTGCAATGAGAATCCTATCCTGCTGTTTTGACTGACGTGTCTTGATGGCACGTGCAAACATCTTCTTGTCGATAACGACACCTGAGAGTGACGGGTTTGCCTTGAGTGAAGAGTCCTTCACATCGCCTGCCTTGTCACCGAAAATGGCACGCAGCAGTTTCTCCTCAGGCGAAGGATCGCTCTCGCCCTTAGGTGAAATCTTTCCTATGAGAATATCGCCCGGCTCAATGCGTGCACCTACACGGATAACGCCGTTCTCGTCGAGATCCTTTGTTGCCTCCTCGCTCACATTAGGAATATCGGCTGTAAACTCCTCGACACCACGCTTGGTTTCACGAACCTCAAGCGAGTACTCATCAACATGTACCGATGTGAGCACATCCTCACGCACGATACGCTCATTGAGCACAATAGCATCCTCATAGTTGTAACCCTTCCATGGCATATAAGCCACAAGGAGGTTGCGTCCGAGTGCCAGCTCGCCATCTTCTGTGGCGTAGCCCTCGGTAAGAATGTCACCCTTCTTCACCCGCTGTCCCTTGTTACAGATAGGACGGAGGTCGATGGTCATATTCTGGTTGGTGCGGCGGAACTTAGGAATACGATATTCCTTCAATGCCGGCTCGAAGCTTACAAACTCCTCATCCTCGGTGCGATCGTAAAGAATGCGGATTGTTGTAGCATCAACATATTCTATCACACCCTCACCCTCGGCGGTAATCATTGTACGGGAGTCCTCACACACCTGCTTCTCAATACCGGTACCTACGATAGGAGCCTCGTTGTGAAGCAGCGGCACAGCCTGACGCATCATGTTAGAGCCCATCAGCGCACGGTGAGCATCATCATGCTCAAGGAACGGGATGAGTGATGCGGCAATAGACGCAATCTGCTGTGGCGACACGTCCATGTAATTAACCTCAGTAGGTGGAACAACAGGGAAATCCGCCTCCTGACGGCACTTCACCACCTCGCGAACAAATGTACCGTCATCATTAAGCGGTGCATTGCCCTGGCCAATGATGTTCTCGCCCTCCTCCTCGGCAGTCATATACACAATTCCCTCGGGAGAGAGGTCGGCAACGCCGTTCACCACCTTACGGTAAGGCGTCTCGATGAATCCGAGGCTGTCAATCTTGGCATACACACAGAGAGAAGAGATAAGTCCGATGTTAGGACCTTCAGGACTCTCGATAGGGCACAGACGACCGTAGTGTGTATAGTGTACGTCACGCACCTCGAATCCGGCGCGTTCACGCGACAGACCGCCAGGACCAAGAGCCGAGAGACGGCGCTTGTGAGTCACCTCCGCCAGCGGGTTGGTCTGGTCCATGAACTGCGACAGCGGGTTGGTTCCGAAGAACGAGTTGATAACGCTTGAAATAGTCTTTGCGTTGATAAGGTCTGTAGGTGTGAACACCTCATTGTCGCGCACGTTCATACGCTCGCGGATAGTGCGGCTGATACGTGCCAGACCTATTGAGAACTGGTTGCCCAGCTGCTCGCCCACAGTACGTACACGGCGGTTCGACAGGTGGTCGATATCGTCCACGGCAGCCTTTGAGTTGATTAGCTGAATCAGATATTTGATAATCTCGATGATGTCTTCCTTTGTGAGCACTCTCACATCCATCTCGGTGGTAAGTCCCAGCTTCCTGTTGATGCGGTAGCGTCCCACCTCACCCAAGTCATAGCGCTTGTCGGAGAAGAACAGGTTCTGTATAACCTCTCGTGCGCTTGCATCATCAGCAGGGTCAGCATTGCGCAGCTGACGGTAGATGTACACCACAGCCTCCTTCTCAGAGTTACTCGGGTCTTTCGCAAGAGTGTTGAAGATAATGGAGTAGTCGGAAGCAGCTGCAGCATCCTTATGTATAAGGATTGTTGTGGCGCCACTCTCAAGAATGTCAATGAGGTTGTCCTCGGTAATCTCGGTCTCACGCTCCATGATCACCTCATTACGCTCTATTGACACCACCTCGCCGGTATCCTCGTCAACAAAGTCCTCATTCCAGCTTCTCAGCACACGTGCCGCCAGCTTGCTACCGATGCACTTTTTGAGCTGCGACTTGTTGACCTTCACTTCCTCGGCAAGGTCGAAAATGCTCAGTATGTCCTTGTCCGACTCGAAACCGATGGCACGCAGAAGCGTTGTAACAGGCAATTTCTTCTTACGATCGATGTATGCATACATCACATTGTTGATGTCGGTGGCAAACTCTATCCATGAACCTTTAAACGGAATGATACGGGCTGAATACAGCAGAGAGCCGTTTGCATGAACACTCTGTCCGAAGAACACACCCGGCGAGCGGTGCAGCTGAGACACAACCACGCGCTCAGCACCGTTGATGATAAATGTACCGTTGGAGGTCATGTAAGGGATAGGACCGAGGAACACATCCTGAATCACTGTGCCGAAATCCTCATGGTCGGGGTCTGTGCAATACAGCTTCAGCTTGGCTTTCAAGGGTACGCTATAAGTCAGGCCGCGCTCCAGACACTCGTCGATGGAGTAACGGGGCGGGTCGATATAGTAATCCAAGAACTCAAGAATGAAATTATTACGTGTGTCGGTGATAGGGAAGTTCTCGGCGAACACCTTATACAAACCGTCATTCTTGCGTTCCTCTGGAGGAGTGTCCAGCTGCAAAAAGTCCTTGAACGACTGTAATTGCACATCAAGAAAATCCGGGAAGGGCATAGGATTCTTTACACTTCCGAAATTTACTCTGTTATTAATTACTTTTGATGCCATTTATTTATATAAAAACTTATGAAAGACACAAAAAGGTTAAGCATCTCCTACTTAGAGATACTTAACCGTAAATTATAAAGCGTGTGAGCCTGATTATTTCAGCTCAACCTCAGCGCCAGCACCCTCAAGGGTCTTCTTCAGGTTCTCAGCCTCGTCCTTAGACAGACCTTCCTTCACTGTTGAAGGAGCACCGTCTACGAGATCCTTAGCCTCTTTCAAGCCAAGACCACAAGCTTCCTTAACTGCCTTTACAACCTGGAGCTTAGCAGCACCAGCTGACTTCAATACTACGTCGAATGAAGTCTTCTCCTCAGCTGCAGCCTCAGCAGCAGCACCAGGAGCAGCAGCTACTGCAACAGCTGCAGCAGCAGGCTCAATTCCATACTCGTCCTTAAGGACTGTTGCCAACTCATTTACTTCTTTCACTGTGAGGTTTACCAACTCCTCAGCAATAGCTTTAATATCTGCCATTTTTATTTAACTTTTTTAATTTTATAATTCTTGAATAATACTTTGTTTTGTTTGCTTCAGGCAATCACGTCTGAGATTATTACTCAGGACGCTCACCCAAAGTCTTAAGCACACCGTGGATGGTGTTTGCGCCCGACTGCAATGCAGAAACAACGTTCTTTGCAGGGCTCTGGAGCAGAGCGACAACGTCTGCGATAAGCTCGTTCTTGCTCTTTATTGCTACCAGCTCGTCAAGCTTGTCTGCGCCAACGAAGAAACTCTCCTCAGCGTATGCAGCCTTGAGTGCAGGAACCTCTTTCTTGTTCTTCTTGTACTCCTGAAGCAACTTTGCAGGAACATTTGCAGTGTTGCAGAACATGATGGCAGTATTGCCCTTCATGACATCGAACAAGGGAGAATAATCAGTCTCAGCGGCCTTCATAGCCTTCTCAAGAAGAGTATTCTTAACCACTACAAGTTTTACCTCGCTCTTGAAGCACTTACGGCGCAGGTCCGAAGTGTCAGCAGCATTGAGACCAGTGAGGTCTACAAGGTAAAAGTGAGGGTACTGCTTCAGCTGCTCGCCAAGCTCTACAATGATAGTATCTTTTACTTCCTTTTTCATTTTACTAAACTTTTACGAGTTATTCAACTGATTTAGGATCAACCTTGATACCCTTACTCATAGTGCTTGAGATAAAGATACTCTTGATATATGTACCCTTTGCAGCTGCAGGCTTCAACTTGATGATGGTCTGTATGAACTCCTTGGCATTTCCGAAAATCTGCTCTGGAGTGAACGAAACCTTTCCGATAGAGGCGTGTACGATACCAGCCTTGTCTACCTTGAAGTCAATCTTACCCTGCTTCACTTCACTTACCGCCTTAGCCACATCCATGGTTACTGTACCACTCTTGGGGTTTGGCATCAAGCCACGAGGACCAAGAATACGTCCGAGAGGACCAAGCTTAGCCATGCAAGAAGGCATTGTGATAATAACGTCAACGTCGGTCCAACCACCCTTGATCTTGTTGATGTACTCATCAAGACCAACATAGTCGGCACCGGCTTCCTTAGCAGCAGCCTCCTGATCAGGTGTACAAAGACAGAGAACGCGCACCACCTTGCCGGTACCGTTAGGCAGTGACACAACGCCACGCACCATCTGGTTAGCCTTACGGGGGTCTACGCCCAAACGAACATCAATATCGAGAGAAGCGTCAAACTTGGTTGTGGTTATTTCCTTAACCAATGCTGATGCCTCTGCCAATGTGTACGCTCTCCCTGCTTCAACCTTATCAGCTACTAACTTTTGATTTTTTGTCAGTTTACTCATTTTCTTAATTGAAGTTTAAATTATTTACCAGGGAACTCGCCTTGTACAGTGATACCCATACTACGTGCAGTACCTGCTATGAGTCGCATAGCAGACTCTACAGTAAAGCAATTCAAGTCAGGCATCTTATCCTCTGCTATCACCTTGATCTGATCCCAAGTCACTGTCGCAACCTTCTGACGGTTAGGCTGCGCAGAGCCGCTCTTCAACTTAGCCACCTCCTTGAGCTGCACAGCAGCGGGAGGAGTCTTGATCTCAAAGCTGAATGACTTGTCAGTATAATAGGTGATAACAACAGGAAGAATCTTTCCTGCCTTATCCTGGGTTCTGGCGTTGAACTCTTTGCAGAATCCCATAATGTTGATACCCTTAGAACCAAGTGCAGGTCCTACTGGTGGTGAAGGATTCGCAGCGCCACCTTTAATCTGTAATTTGATTAATCCAGCAACTTCTTTAGCCATTTTACTTTATTAAATTTAAAATTAATTTTAGTTGTGCAAACTGCCCAACCACATACAAGAAGCGGGGCACACCGTAACAATATGTGCTACTCTACTTCTTTCTCCACTTGCGAATAGTCAAGCTCCAGCGGAGTTTTACGTCCGAAGATCTTAACCATTACTTTCAACTTGTGCTTCTCGGCATTCACCTCTTCGATGATGCCGCTGAAACCACTGAAAGGACCGTCGATGACCTTCACCGTCTCGTCTACCACGTATGGCACGTTTACGGCTATTTCCACCTCCGACTCCTCTGCAATGCCAAGAATCCGATTTATCTCAGATTGTCTGACCGGAGCAGGATTATCCATACCACCGAGGAAGCCAAGCACATTGGGAAGGAATCTCAACATGTGTGCCACCTCTGGATTCAAGTTAGCCTCAACAAGCACATAGCCCGGCAAGAAAAGCTTCTCTTTCACCACGCGCTTTGAATTACGCAGCACTGCATACTTCTCTGTCGGAATCAGACACTGACCAACATTGGCGTTCAGCATTTCATTATGCTTTTTCGCAGCTTCAAGATAATCCTTAATCTTAGCCTCCTTACCGCTGGCGGCACGCAGCACGTACCACTTCATTCCTGTCTGAGCCATTTCTTAAATCTCGTGATTAGTTGGGATAAATACTACTCATGACAAACTTGAAAACCAAATCCATCACCCATACAATAAGCGCAATGATTACGGAAGCTGATAATACAACCACCGCACTATTTGTAAGTTCCTTCAGGCTTGGCCAAGTAGTCTTATAAGCAAGCTCGTCATAGCAAGACTTGCAATAATTTACAAATGTCTTCATCTTTAGTCTTTTTAGCACGGGATGAGCGGCTCGAACGCCCGACACCTGGTTTTGGAGACCAGTGCTCTACCGACTGAGCTAATCCCGTAAGTGGAGTTCCGCACTCCGCAAAGAATGCGGAACTCTTATAGTAGAACTTAAATTAGTCCTCGAATACCTCTGTAATCTGACCAGAGCCTACTGTACGACCACCCTCGCGGATAGCGAAACGGAGACCTGGGTTCAGAGCCACAGCGTAGATAAGCTCTACAGTGATCTCCACATTGTCGCCAGGCATTACCATCTCTACGCCAGCTGGCAGAGAAATCTCACCTGTACAGTCCATTGTGCGGAGATAGAACTGTGGACGATACTTGTTTCCGAATGGAGTGTGACGACCACCCTCTTCCTTCTTCAGTACGTAGATTGAAGCCTTGAACTTCTTGTAAGGCTTAATCTGTCCAGGATGACAGAGCACCATACCACGCTTAATCTCGTTCTTGTCGATACCACGGAGCAGCAGACCTACGTTATCACCAGCCTGACCCTCATCGAGGAGCTTGCGGAACATCTCAACGCCAGTAACAACTGACTTCTTGTCCTCACCGAGACCGAGCAGCTCAACCTCATCGCCAACATGGATAACACCAGTCTCGATACGGCCAGTAGCCACTGTACCACGACCTGTGATTGAGAATACGTCCTCAACAGGCATCAAGAAAGGTTTGTCGGTAGCGCGTGGAGGCTCCTGAATCCAAGTGTCGCAGGTGTTCATCAGTTCCATAACTTTCTCTTCCCACTTCTCAACACCGTTGAGAGCACCAAGAGCAGAACCGCGGATGATTGGAGTGTCCTCCTCGAACTCATACTGATCAAGGATCTCGCGAACCTCCATCTCAACGAGCTCAAGCATTTCCTCGTCGTCAACCATATCACACTTGTTGAGGAATACTACCAAGCGTGGAACGTTTACCTGACGGGCGAGCAGCACGTGCTCACGAGTCTGTGGCATAGGACCATCAGTGGCAGCAACTACAAGGATAGCACCGTCCATCTGAGCAGCACCAGTAACCATGTTCTTCACATAGTCAGCGTGTCCAGGGCAGTCTACGTGTGCGTAGTGACGAGTTGCAGTCTCATACTCAACGTGAGCTGTGTTGATGGTGATACCACGCTCCTTCTCCTCAGGAGCATTATCAATCTGATCGAAAGACTTAACCTCAGAGAGACCTGCCTTTGCCAACACAGTTGTAATAGCAGCTGTCAGAGTAGTCTTACCGTGGTCTACGTGACCAATTGTACCAATGTTTACATGGGGTTTGGTACGCTGGAATGTCTCTTTTGCCATTGTTTTTTATTTTTAGTTTAATATTAATATGCTTGATTTGGAAAGAGCTGTATCTGAGAGTTGAACTCAGGACCTCTTCCTTACCAAGGAAGTGCTCTACCACTGAGCTAATACAGCAACTTTGGAGCGGAAAACGGGGCTCAAACCCGCGACCCCCAGCTTGGAAGGCTAGTGCTCTATCAACTGAGCTATTTCCGCAAGTAAGTGTGGGTGGTGATGGATTCGAACCACCGAAGGTAAAAACCAGCAGATTTACAGTCTGCCCCATTTGGCCACTCTGGTAACCACCCTTACTTTCCAAAACTTTTGAGCCTCTTGTCGGATTCGAACCAACGACCCCGAGATTACAAATCACGTGCTCTGGCCAACTGAGCTAAAGAGGCAAACTTTGCATCCGATTTTCGCTGAAATCTTGCGAGCCATCGGAAATCGGCTGCAAAGGTACGCATTATTTTTGAATTACCAAAATTTTTCGCGCTTTTTTTTCAATAATCTCTTGTTTTTTCTTTATTTTTCTGTAATTGAACCTTCAACGAGTCCACTCCGAGGTCGATTGCCTCCTCAAAAGTGTCGCAAACCTTCTCCACTCTCAGCGAGCCGCTTCCCGGCACCGATGCCGTGATGCTCACCTCCTTGTTCAAGGCTGTTGCAGGCTTAACTACCTTTAATACCACCTCTACTTTCTGTATATCGTATGATTTTTCCAACTTGGCAATCTTCTTGTCGATGAAAGCCTGTAACTTCTCGGTAGCGTCAAAGTGAATTGACTGAATCTTAATTTCCATAATAACCTCCTATTTTTTAGAGTTAATAGTTATTCCGACCTTGGATGCGCCTTCTCATAAGCCTTGCGCAGCTGCTCAAAGGTGGCATGCGTGTATATCTCCGTGGCATCAAGCCCGGCATGCCCCAGCAGCAGTCGCACGCTCTCTATTCCGGCGTCATCATTGAGCATTGCAGTGGCAAAGGTGTGTCTCAGCACGTGAGGCGACCGTTTCTTCTGCGTGGTGACACGCGAAAGTCCCTCCTTCACAATGGCGCTCACCTGCGCCCTGCCCATACGTTCACCCTTGTCGTTCACAAACAGTGCTTCCGTGGCTCTTGCAGCGGCATCGTTCCTCATTGCGGTGTAATGCCTCAGCTCGCCGAGCATCTTCTCGCCCAAAGGAATTATCCTCTGCTTGTTGCGCTTGCCCGTCACGGTGACCTGCTTGCGGATATAGTCCACATCGCCGTCGTCCATGCCGATAAGCTCAGCCAGTCTCACCCCAGTGTTGTAGAACATACTGATAATTGTACGCGCACGTACATCTTTATATTTAGTATCGTCCCACATCCCCTCGCCGTCGAGGAGCCGCTGCATGTCCTTTTCACGGACAAAGGCGGGCACAGGCTTTGACTTTTTCGGTCCCACTATTCCACAACTGGGGTCTTTTGCCACAAGTTTTCGCTTTACGGCAAAGCGGTAGAAGCTGCGAAGCGCGCTCAGGCGCCGGTTCACCGATGTGGGCTTGCCGCCCCGGTCCATCATAGCCTCAACCCATCCCCTCACGACATCCGAGTCCGCCGACTCAAGAGGTAACGGTTCATCAAGAGCCTCGCAGTATTCCTGAAACATTCTCAGGTCCTCACCATAACTATCCACCGTGCATTGCGAAAGGTTTCGCTCGTACTTCAGATAATTCAGAAACTCTTGAATCATAGCCCTTACGTTGCTCATTATTGTTTTCGGCAACGAAGTTACGGAAATTATTTCAATCTACCAAATTTTTTAGCACTTTTTTACTCTTCAGTAGCGCGAAGCTTCTGAACGTAGATGGCGTGTTCCATCTTGAGGCGCTTCAAAACAGATGGCTTGTTGAACTGCTGACGTGCGCGGAGTTCCTTAACAACACCTGTCTTCTCAAACTTTCTCTTGAACTTCTTGAGAGCTCTCTCAATGTTCTCGCCTTCTTTTACCGGTACGATAATCATTTTGTTTACTGTTTTTAATTTTAATTGTTTATTATTTTTATGCTATTCTGCATTTGGGGTGCAAAGTTACTGTTTTTTTACGAAATACACAAATTTTTTACGACATTTATCACTTCCGGTCCGTTTTTATTGCCGTAAATCGGCGATTGGCGCGTCTAAATCGGCGATTGGGAATCCTAAATCGCCGATTTACATCACGCAAACGGCGATTGGCAGACTAATAAGTCCGACAACTCTATTGAGTTGACACTCTTGACACTTGTGACAGGCATTTTCGAACACTATGGGGATTTACGTGTCACGTGTCGCCACAATTTTGAAACGTTCCTGCCCGCCCGCGCGCACGAAAGTTCAAAAACACCTGTCACAAGTGTCAAGAGTGTCAACTGGCATTATCCCTTTATTATTGTCTTCAAGCTCCGGCGAAGGTTAATTTCTGACGTAATGTTCCTGTTTCGCCAGGTCTGCCAGGTTCGCCAGGCACTTTTTAACCCTTAGGGGAATCACGTATCACGTGTCACTATGATTTTAAAACGTTCCTGCTCGCCCGCGCGTACGTGAGAGTTTGAAAAATGCCTGGCGAACCTGGCAGACCTGGCGAGAGTTGTAAAAAATCTTAAAATTACGCAACAGAAAAGAAGTTTTCTTGGTATTGTAAAATAAATTATGTAATTTTGCGAAATATTTATAAATACAACTATACATAAAGAATGTATACACATAAAAACACGAATAGGAAAACAGCATTATACAATATGGAACATAAACGTTATACCCAACGCTTCATGGCATTATTAATCTTAGTGTTCACTGCCACAAGCATCATGTTTGCCGCGCCGCGTTCAGTGGAGGAGGCACGCAATGCAGCCATAGCGCAGATGAAAAAGCACAGTGCCAACAAGTCAAAAGCACATGGCGGAACAGTCACGGCTGTAAATCCGCAGTTAGTGCTCGCCAAAGAGAGACAAAACAAGGATGAAGCCTATTATTATGTGTTCTCTGCCGGGCGCAACCTCGGCTACACTATCGTGTCGGGCGACGACCGCCTGCCGGAAATCGTAGGCTACACCGAAAGCGGCAACTATGATGCCGACCGCCTGCCCGAGAATCTTGTCAGCTTCATGCAGGCATATCAGGAATTTGCCGACAATGCCACAGACGAGCAGATTGAAGAGATAAGACAATGGAAGGCGCAGGCAAGACATGCCACTGTGGCACCGCTGATGGAAGAGAAGTGGAACCAGACAGCACCATATAACAACATGTGCCCGGAATTTAAGTACAACAGCGGTTCGGGAGTAAAAAGCGACAAGTCGGTCACAGGATGCGTTGCAACAGCAGTGGCGCAGATACTGCACTATCATCATTGCCCGGACGTGCTTAAAGAGAGCATTCCCGGATACACAACCAAAATGACAGTAAACGGATATGAGAACACCATAACAATGCCGGCAATCAATGCAGGCGAGCGGTACGACTGGCAAAACATGCCCAACACATATAGCGGCAACGAGACTCAAGCACAGAACGACGCCGTGGCAAAGCTGATGCTGCACATTGGCTGTGCCGTGGAAATGAACTACGGCCCATCATCGGGAGCCAGCGCCTCAGCCGAGACTTTCACAAAATATTTCGGCATGGACAAGGAGCTGGTGCAGCAAGTTAGAAGAAGCAGCTATGACATCGCGCAGTGGGACAAGATGCTGTACGACGAGATAGCAGCCCGCCGCCCCGTGTATTACGACGGACAATCGACAGGCGGAGGCCATGCCTTCGTAATCCATGGCTACGATGACGGTCTCTATTATGTGAACTGGGGCTGGGGCGGATACTGCGACGGCTATTTCGACATCACCATCCTTAATCCAAACAACACAAGCAGTGCAGGAGCCAGCTCATCAACCGACGGCTACAGCATGGACAACGGCATGATTATAGGCATCATGCCCGACAACGGCAAGGTGGACGAGGTATCAATGCCAAAGATCACGTCTTTAGAAAAGCTTAAGCTGAGTGACGTGAACATTTCCGGTTCACAAATGACAGCAACGGTTAAATATGCTCCTCAAAACAGTAATCTGAACGGCAAAATAAATGTAAGCATAGGCTTTGCTGGCAATAACGGGGAATACGTAAATATAGGCACTCCAACTGAAATAAGCTCAGAATATTTGCATCATGGCTATTATTACATATCAGACATGCAAATATCCTTCCAATACGAAGAAGGCAAGACATACAAGCTGTGCCTTATAGAAAGTGCAGACAGGCAGAACTGGACAGCATGTGCCGGCGGAGAGACAACGTCTACGGCAATTAAGATTGAAAAACAGACATGCACTGAGGTTTCTCAAAGCCATACACTCACCGCCACTGCCGAGCTTGACACAGAAAACAGCGGAGGCTTTGTCGGAATGGGCAACACGATAAACGTCACTGTAAGCAATTCAGGCGACAAGGAATATTACGACAAGGTTTACGTTATGGCAGGAACAGAATCAGCAATGCCTGAACGCGAGACATATGCTACAGGTATCACAGCTCCTGCCAACGGAAGCACCACATTCAACTTTGCATACACTCCGCAGACAGCAGGAACATACAATTTCTGGATTCTTGATGCCTCCGGTAAGGAAATTGGCAAGAGTTGCATTACATTCCAGGCAACATCAGCCCCCGTGCTGTCGTTTGTCTCAATAAAGTGCAGCAATGCCTCGGGTGAAAAGGTTTATGCCGATTTCCAAGGCAATAAAGTGGAAATGGATAAGGTAAACGACACCAAGGCAGAATTTACATTTGAGATAAAGAATGACGGCGGATATTACGAAGGACAGTTCTGGCTTTTTGAATATAACGCCCAAAATGGTAACTGGAGTGGCCTTGCCCAAACGCTGAAAATTCCAGCTAACGCCACAACTCCATTCACGTTTACCGTTGAAGGCGATGCCGGCAACACCGCAGGTATGATGCTCCGGAGTGCCTCAGATGATGTAAAAATTGCCGGGCTAACAACGGCAAATATTCATACAATTCAAGGCACCACCACATATTATCCATTTACCGACTGTGAAATCTGCTATCTTGCAGGCAATGGCGGTACGGGAATAAATGACATCAATGCCGAAAAAGAAAATGAGGATGTGTACTATAACCTCCGCGGCGAGAAAGTAAGCAATCCTACAAAAGGCATATACATTAAGAATGGAAAGAAGTATTTATTGAAATAACAAACATTAAGAAAAAACATAAACAGTTCTGCCAGCCGGTTGTGCGGAAATCCAGTACAAACGGTTGGCAGAACTTCAATAAAAAACCTAAATCTTTCTACTTAATTACATTAAACAATATATTATATAACCATATTAAAAAGTCACAGTAAAAACAAAACACATTGAATGATAACACAAATTTAAATTTCAAATTAATACAAACAAAAGAACCATGTTAAAGAACAAATTTTTCATTGCAGCATCGGCTGTAACATTCTCATTGTTCTCATGCACAGACAATGATTATGACCTATCGGATATTGACACCACGGTAGGCGTTAACGCAAACCTTATTGTACCAATGAACATGGACAAGATAACTCTGAAAAGTATCTTGGACATAGAAGAGGGAAGCCAAGTAAAGGAAATCAACGGCAATTATGCCGTAGTGGAAGACGGGACATTTGAATCGGACAAGATAAGCATTCCGTCGTTCAGAATCACCAAACCTCACATCACCCCCATCAACAACACCATTCCTGTGACATTGAGCGACATTCCAGACAACATCGGCATGACCATTCCCGCCGACTTGCTGTTATTCACATTTGAAATGGGTGACGGAACTTCTGAATCTACCCTGAATCTCGATGCAAAAGACATTGACAAATCGATTATGGAGGTATCGGAAGTCAAGGTTAAGTCGGGCAGCAACAACTACGTGAATCTGAACATCGACATCACGTTCCCCACACTGAGGAACATCGCAAAGAGTCTTGAACTTGACAACATCAAACTGCAGCTGCCCAAAGGCCTGATATTTGCAGAAAGCATGAAATACGACAAGGCCACAGGCGTGCTCACATACCCCTACAACAACAATTACAATGCCGCTACCGGAAAAATAAGCATAGCACTCAAGATTGCAGGCATAGACTACAAGGCTGCAGGAGTGGAAATGGTCGTGAACAGCGCCACCGGGCAGCAAGATATGCCATACTCTTGTCAATGCAAGGTGTTGAGCGGCAACGTGAAAATCTACGGTAAAAATCTCAAAGATAACATCTCGGCTTCAGACATCAAACATATAAACGAGATAAAATATACAGGTGACATGGCATTCAGCAGCGATATTGACGCCGACAACTTCAGCGGTAAAATACAGTATGCCGTTGACGGTATCAACGTGGATCCAATAAACCTAGAAGACATACCCGACGTACTCAACCAGACCGGCACCAACATTGAGCTTGCCAACCCACAGATATACCTTCAACTCAACAACCCATTGTATGCCGATTACAATCTGTTTGCCACAACTAACCTGGAACTTGTAGCAAACCGTACGGATGAAGCACCAAAACAATTCTTGTCACCTGAGATAAAGATAGACGCCACCGACAACAAATTCTGCCTGTCGCCATCGAAGCCAGACACATACTACAACGGCAGCAATATGGGCGGCGACAATATAACGGTGGACTTCAGCGATTCACAGTGGCTCAACTTCAGCACTCTCGGCCAACTGCTCAGCGGAGAGAAATTGCCAGAGACAATCAACGTGAACGTGGTTGACCCAAAGATTCCCGTACAGGAAGTAACAGCATTCAAACTCGGACAGGATATCAGCCCCGTGACCGGAACATACGTGTTTTACGCTCCGCTGACACTGACCGAAAACTCACGCATAGCATATATTGACACTATTGACGGCTGGAACGACGAAGATGTGGACGCCATCACCATCAGCAGCATCACCATAGATGCACTTGCCGACAGTGACATTCCACTCGGCATAGACATGGAGATATACCCAATAGACACTAAAGGCAACAAAATTGCGGGAGTGAAAGGCACTGCCTCGATTCCGGCAAACGCCAAGAACGAGCCAATCACCGTAAAGATAGAAGGTGAGGTGAAGCATCTCGACGGTATAATAATAAACGCCAAGGCAAGCGTGGCAAACGGCAACACTGAGACCCTCAAGCCCAACCAGCACATTACGCTCAGCAATGTGAAGGCACGCGTGGCAGGCAACTACACAAAAGAACTTTAACCACAATTCCAAATAGACAACTATGAAATTCAACATTAATAACAAAATAGTCGTTGCCGCACTCTTAATGTCGGCTTCAGCCGCTATGGCACAAAACACCAACTCTGGCTATTTCACCGACAGCTATCTATACCGCCACGAAATGAACCCTGCCTTCAGCAATGAACAGAACTATGTGGCAATGCCTGCACTGGGCAACGTAAACGTGGCAATGAGAGGCAACCTTGCTGTGAGTGATGTCCTTTACAACGTTAACGGCAGAACCACAACATTCCTCAATCCAAATGTGAGCGCAAGCGAATTTCTTGGCAACATCAACGACAAAAACCGAATTGGCAGCGACATAAAGCTGGAAATTCTCTCTGCCGGATTCAAGGGCTGGGGAGGATACAACACAATCGGTATAAGCGTACGGTCAAATGTAAACACCACCATACCTGGCTCACTGCTGCGACTGGCCAAACAGGGTGCAGAGAACAAGACCTATGACATCAAGGATTTCAATGCACACGCCGACGCATACGCCGAACTGGCATTGGGACACTCGCGCAAGATAAACGAGCAATGGAGCGTGGGAGGAAAGTTCAAGGTGCTGTTGGGCGGTGCCAACATAGACGCAAAGTTCAACAAAGCTCAGCTGTCACTGGGCGAAAATGAATGGACTGCCGTCACCAATGCCGAGATTAACACAAGCATCAAGGGATTCAAATATATTGAAGAGACAAAGATGCGCGGTCCAGAAGGCGACCAGAAATCACACACTTACGTAAACGACATGGACGTAGACGGAGCAGGCATCAACGGATTTGGTCTTGCCTTGGATTTGGGAGCGGAGTTTAAGCTCAACGACAACTGGAAATTCAGTGCGGCCGTACTTGACTTGGGATTCATCAACTGGAGCAACAACATGCTGGCATCTACCGATGGAGACAAGCACTTCAGCACCGACAAATACATATTCAATGTGGATGACGATGCCTCGAACAGTTTCGATAACGAAATAAACAGCATGGGCGAAGGACTGAGCAGTCTCTATGAGCTCAGAGACAAAGGAGACCAGGGCGGACATTCAAAAATGCTGGGAGCAACCATCAATCTTGGAGCGGAATATGTATTTCCATATTACAAAAAACTCACTTTCGGCCTGCTCAGCACCACACGTCTGCAAAGCAACTATGGATGGACAGAATGCCGTCTGTCGGCCAACGTGGCACCGGTGAAATGCTTATCAGCAGGAGTGAATTTTGCTGCAGGAACATACGGTTGCGCATTTGGCTGGGTGATGAATGTTCACACCACAGGCTTCAATCTGTTTGCCGCCATGGACCGCACCTTTGCAAGCACCGCCAAACAGGGCATACCTCTGTCTGGCAACGGTAGCGTGAACGTGGGTATCAATTTCCCGTTCTAATCATAACAGACACGACTCAGGTTGTTGTATGCGAAAATATTGCCAACGCAAAAAACATCAATTATGTCAGCACTCAAACGGTTCATAACACGGCTACGGCGCGCGGGCAGCGGCAGGGGATTTGGAATACAGTCGCCCACTGACTACCGGTTCGTGTGCGGCGTGGTAAACGAACGGTGGCAATATTACGCGTACAACGACCTGCGCAACGAGCTGTCCGGACTCACCGCCCGAGACCGCCACAAAGCGGAACTGGCATTCAGGGTGGCAAACCACATTCAGCCAGCGGCAACTATAAGCATAGGACTGCCGGAATGGTGGACGGCATACGCCGCAAGAGGATGCCGCAAAAGCATGATATGCAACGGCTGCAGACAACTGAAAGAAGCTGCTAACGGCAAGAAGGTTCTGGCAATGATTAGATGCGGAGATACTGACGACAACGACACCGCCGCAATAATGGAATATATGGCACACGACGGCACATGCCTGATTGCCGACGGCATAAACTGCAGCGACAGCGCACGCCGGCAATGGGAAAAAATAGCCAACGACGAACGCAGCACACTGGTGTTTGACCTCTACGACATTGGCATAGTTATTGCTGATACGAAAAGAAGCAAGACAACATATAAAATAAACTATTAAAAGAATATGAAGATAACAAAAGTGTACACACGCCACGGCGACAAGGGAATGACCGACCTCGTGGGCGGCGAGAGAGTGAGCAAGGCAAGCCGCAGGCTGGAGGCATACGGCACCGTGGACGAGCTGAACAGCCACTTGGGGCTGCTCGCCGCAATGATTGGCGAGGGCGACGACCAGAGGGCAGTGACAAGAATACAGAGCACCCTGTTCAACGTATGCACCAACCTTGCCACCGACCAGAGCACCACCCCACTCTATCCCTCTGCACACGTAGACCAGAAAGAGACAGAATTTCTGGAGCATCAGGTGGACGACATACAGGCATTGCTGCCCGAAAGGCACGGATTTATACTGCCGGGGGGCTGCATGGCGGCAGCGCAGTGTCATGTGTGCCGCACAGTGTGCCGGCGCGCCGAGCGGTGCATTGTGGCTCTCGGCGAAGTGGCGCAAATAAGTCCCGAAGTACTGCAATATGTTAACAGACTGAGCGATTATCTGTTTGTTTTAGCAAAAAAGATTAATTTTAACGAGGGTATAAGCGAAAAAATATGGGAAAACCCTTGTAAATAGAAAAATATTGTGTACTTTTGCGGTCAAAAATTAAAAACGTAAATATTTCAACTATGTATTGGACACTTGAATTGGCATCAAAACTGGAGGATGCTCCATGGCCTGCCACCAAAGAAGAACTTATAGACTACGCCACCCGCTCGGGCTGCCCGTTGGAAGTGCTGGAGAATCTTCAGGAGATAGAGGACGAGGGTGATATCTACGACAGCATCGAGGACATCTGGCCCGACTATCCTTCAAAGGAAGATTTTCTTTTCAACGAGGACGAGTACTAACGGCTTATCATGCACAAGCGGTTAGCACTGACATTAACTACACTTTTGGTTTCATTGTCTGAAGTGAGTGCGCAATATGATGCAGCGTATGCTCACTATTGGGCAATGGAGACATCGTTTAACCCTGCCGCCACCGGCAAGGAGAAGAAAATCAACGCCACCGCCGCATACAACAACACCCTGACGGGATTTGAGCACAATCCCCGTACCATGTACGCGGCGGCCGACATGCCCTTCTATGCAATAGGCAGCTATCACGGCGTGGGTGCACTGTTTCAGAACGATCAGATTGGTCTGTTCAACCACACAAAGATGGCATTGCAATACTCCTACAAGCATAAGCTGTTTGGCGGTATGCTCAGCATAGGAGCACAGGTGGGCATGCTAAGCGAGAAGTTCGACGGAACAAAGGTTGACACCGACACCCCCGACGACCCTGCATTCCCGTCGACCGAAGTAAACGGTTCGGCAATGGACTTTGGCGCAGGTATCTATTATGTCCACGGCAAAGCATACGCCGGACTGTCGGTGCAGCATCTCAACTCGCCCATGGTAGAACTGGGCGAAAGAAATAATTTTAAGATTGACCCTACATATTATTTCACGGGAGGATACAATATTAATTTGAAAAATCCGTTTATATCTATACAGCCTTCAGCATTGGTGCAGTATAACGGAAACGAGCTGCGCGCCGACATCACGGCGATAGCGCGCTACACCCACGACAAGAAAATGCTTTACGGCGGACTGGGCTACAGTCCCACCAACTCGGTGACAGTGTATGTTGGAGGAAACTTCCACGGCATACGGCTGGGCTACAGCTACGAAATCTACACCTCGGCTATAAGCATGGGCAACGGCAGCCATGAGGTATTTGTGGGCTATCAGACCGATATTAACATAGGCAAGAAAGGACGCAACCTGCACAAAAGCGTGAGACTGCTGTAACAAAACAAATGTGACAGAAACATTAAAACATAAAAAATAGAACCGTAAAACCACAAGAATGAATTTTTCAAAAACTATATCAACCGCACTGGTGGCTGTTGTGGTAATCACCACGCAGATTTCATGTTTTGGCGGGCGCATGGCGTCATCGTCGGGAGGCGAGGTGACAGGTGTGAGCGGCAAGGCTTTCACCGAGCCTACGCCCTACGGCATGACACTCGTGAAGCGCGGGCACCTGCGAATGGGAATAGAGAAACAGGACAGTCTGTGGGGAAAGGAAACTCCGGTGAGAGACATCTCTGTAGAGGGTTTCTGGATGGACGAGACCGAGATTACCAACTCGCAATACCGCCAGTTTGTAAACTATGTGCGCGATTCCATTCTGCGCGAACGCCTTGCCGACCCGGCATACGGCGGCGACGAGACTTACAAGATAGAAGAAGACAAAAACGGCGACCCTGTCACCCCACACCTGAACTGGAAAAAGCCACTGCCGCGCAAGCCCAACGAGGACGAACAGCGTGCATTTGAAAGCCTATATACCACCAATCAGGTGACAGGCGAGAAAATGCTCGACTGGAGACAGATGAACTACCGCTACGAGATATATGATTACACCGAGGCGGCAAAACGCAAGTACCGTCCTACTCACTCGGAGCGTGTGCTCAATACTGACATAAAGGAGAATCCCAACGAGCAGATCTGGATTTCAAAAGACACTGCATACATCAACGATGAGGGAAAGATTGTGCAGCAGACCATCAACCGCGAGTACACCGGCGAGTGGGATTTCCTCAACACCTATATTATAAATATATATCCCGACACAACATGCTGGGTGAACGACTTCCCCAATGCCGACAACGAGGTGTATATGCGCAACTATTTCAGCAATGCCGCCTACAACGACTACCCCGTGGTGGGTGTGTCGTGGGAGCAGGCAAACGCTTTCTGCGCATGGCGCACGGAATATCTGCTCAAGGGACTTGGCTCGGCTGCCCGCTTTGTGCAGCGCTACCGCCTGCCCACCGAGGCTGAATGGGAATATGCAGCAAGGGGCAAGGACCAGAACGAATTTCCATGGGACAACAGCGATGTGGCAAGCGGCAAGGGTTGCTTCTTTGCCAACTTCAAGCCCGACAACGGCAACTACACCAAGGACGGCAACCTGATAACGAGCAAGGTGGGAATATACTCATCAAACAGCAACGGACTCTACGACATGGCAGGCAACGTGGCCGAATGGACAAGCACCATCTACACGGAGGCCGGAGTGGAGGCGATGAACGACATCAACCCGCAACTGAAATACAATGCCGCCATTGAGGACCCCTACCGCATGAAGAAAAAGAGCGTACGCGGAGGCTCGTGGAAAGACCCGGAAAGCTACATACGTTCGGCATGGCGCACATACGAATACCAGAACCAGCCGCGGGCATACATTGGATTCCGTTGTGTGCGCAGCCTGGCAAACACCACAAGTGAGAAATCAAAAAAGAGCAAGAAAAGATGACACAGTACAGTAAGATAAACGTGATATACCTGCTCCAGAAATGGATTGACAGCGTGCCCGGACAGACTTTCCTCAACTATGCCTACAGTTGGGGCGCAAGTATAGTGATTCTCGGAACCCTATTCAAGCTCACCCACCTGCCTGGCGCAAACATAATGCTCTATCTCGGCATGGGCACCGAGGTGCTGGTGTTCTTTATCTCGGCATTCGACCGCCCGTTTGACAAAACAGCCATAGGCATGGATTTGCCAACACACGTTGAGGAAGAAGGTATAGAAAACATAGACAACAGTCAGACTGCCAGTCAAGGTGTCATTGGCGGTGGAGGAACCATCATCATTGGCGGCGGTGCGGTGCAACAGGCTTCAGCTGCAAATCAGCCTGTCACAGGAGAAGCAAATCCTGTTATTGGCATCCCCCAGCCTATTGTAGGCGAAACAGTACAGTTCTCTGTGCCGACAGCCCCGGTAAGCGACGGCATGCAGGAGGCAACAGCCAACTATGTAGAGGAACTGAAGACCCTCACCGAGACACTTCAGAAAGTGTCGGAGCAGAGCCGCCGCCTCACTCAGGATTCTGAAGAGATGGAGAATCTCAACCGCACGCTCACCGGCATCTGCAAGATTTACGAAATGCAGCTCAAGAGCGCAAGTTCACAGATTGGCACCATTGACGAGATAAACGGTCAGACACGCAAACTGGCAGACCAGATTACGGAGCTTAACAAAATTTACGCCCGCATGATTGAGTCGATGACAGTGAACAAATAAAACAACATTTTAAACAGCAAGGATGGCTATAAAGAAAAAACCGGTATCGCCGCGTCAGAAAATGATTAATCTGATGTACGTCGTACTCATGGCAATGCTTGCCCTCAACGTGTCCACCGAGGTGCTTGAGGGGTTCTCTGTTGTGGAGGAAAGCCTCAACCGCACCACCCAAAACTCGACAAAGGAGAATCAGGGAATTTATAATGACCTTGAATCCCAACTGAAGGCAAACCCGGCAAAAGTAAAAGCATGGTTTGACAAAGCACAGGAGGTGAAGCGCATTAGCGACTCGCTCTACAACTTTGCGGAGCAGCTCAAGACAGCCATAGTGAAAGAGGCGGACGGTGACGACGGCAACATTCACAACATAAAGAACAAGGAAAGTCTTGAGGCAGCCAATCAGGTTATGCTGGCTCCAGGACGCGGACAGGGCAAAAACCTCTACAACGCCATCAACTCATTTCGCAACCGTATTCTGAGAATGGTCACCAGCGAGGAGCAACGTGCCATAATAGCCAGTAACCTGACCACGGAGATTCCAGCCAACGCCGTAACCATGGGGAAAAACTGGCAGGAATATATGTTTGAGGACATGCCTGTGGCTGCTGCCGTTACACTGCTGTCAAAGCTGCAGAGCGACGTACGCTACGCTGAGGGCGAGGTGCTGCACACGCTTGTGGCAAACATTGACGTGAAGGACATCCGCGTGAACTCGCTCAACGCATACGTGATACCCAATGCACAGACCATAGTGAGAGGCGACAAGTTCTCGGCACAGATTGTAATGGCGGCAGTGGACACCACACAGGTGCCAGACATATATATAGGAAACACGCGCGTGAACCTGAAGAACGGACTCTACGAGACCGTATGCGGACGCACGGGCGACTTCACACTTGCCGGATTCATCGAGACCGTGAACGGCAACGGCGACAAGATACGCCGCGACTTCAGTCAGAAATATACGGTAGTAGACCCGAGCGCAACTGTTTCGGCTGACCTGATGAACGTGCTCTACGCCGGATACAACAACCCCATAAGCGTGAGTGTGCCAGGTGTGCCGCTCAATAAAATTTCGGCAAGCATTAGCGGAGGAACGCTCACCCCGGTAGCTCCAGGCAAATACATAGCCCGTCCAGGCGCTGTGGGCAAAGACGTGACTATCACAGTGTCGTCGACCAACACGGGCAAGGCACAGCAAATGGGACAGTTCACCTTCCATGTGCGGAAGTTGCCCGACCCAACGGCATTCATAGCCATGGCTGACGAGCACGGCAACCCAAGCCGCTACCGTGGCGGGGCATTGAGCAAGGCAAGCCTGATGGGAGCCAGCAGCATCAACGCCGCCATTGACGACGGCATACTCGACATAGCGTTTAAGGTGCTGAGTTTCGAGACTGTGTTTTTCGACAACATGGGTAATGCCGTGCCTATGGTAAGCGACGGGGCACAATTCTCGGCACGTCAGAAGGATACCTTCAGAAAACTGACACGCAACCGCCGCTTCTACATCTCACGCATCACTGCCGTGGGACCCGACGGAATACAGCGCAAGCTCAACGCCTCGATGGAGGTGATAGTGAAATAGTTACGAATTTAAAATTACGAGTTACAAATTATTCTCGCTTCGCTGCGATTATAAATTATTAATTTACGAATTGAATTGATATAATGAGGAAGATATTACTGACGATGATTATGGCGGCTATCGCCATCGGAATAGAGGCACAGCCTGCCAAACGCCGTGCTGAGGCAAACGCTGCGGCAAAGAACCAGACGCAGAGCCAAGGTATGTCGCGCCGCGCCCAGCTGATGTACCCCACAGCTCTGGAGATGCCGGAGGATGTGGTGTGGAGACGTGACATCTACCGTGAGATTGACCTTAACCAGGACGACAATGCGGGGCTTTACTATCCTGTAGAGGTGGTGGAAAAGCAGATGAACCTGTTCACATATATCTTCAAACTGGCGCTCAACGGCTATATCCCCGTGTATGAATACCGTCTTGACGGCAACGAGGTGTTTGACAACGCATCGAAAGTGACGATGAAGACAATCCTCGACAACTATCACATCTTCTATGAGGAGAAGAACGGCAAGCTGCGTGTTGACAACAGCGACATACCGTCGTCGGAAGTAAAGATGTACTATCTCAAGGAGAGCGCATACTTCAATCAGGCAAACTCCACCTTCCACCGCAAGGTGCTGGCACTATGCCCCATCATGGTGCGCGATGACGATTTTGGCGGCGAGCCTGCCAAGTATCCGCTGTTCTGGGTGAAATACAGCGACCTGGCGCCTTTCCTCAGCCGCCAGACCGTGATGACCAGCAACCTCAACAATGCCGCGGTGATGACCATGGAGGACTTTTTCACCATGAATAAATACAAGGGCAAGATATACAAGACCAACAACATGCTCGGCAGGACTCTGGCGCAATACTGTCCCAACGACAGCGCACTGGCAAAGGAGCAAAAGAAAATAGAGAATGAGCTTGCTCTGTTTGAGAAAAACATTTTCGGCGACCAGGCTAAGAAAGACTCACTCGACAGCATTGCAAAGCTCGACCCGAAGACGGTGAAGGCTACGAAGAAAAAAACTACGGGACGCAGAAGCGGCAGCAATACAAAGAGCGTGAAAGCAAAACGCCCTAAGTCTTCTTCTTCATCATCCTCTTCGTCAGGAGCACGTATGACCGTGCGCCGCCAGCGGCACTAAAAACAGATTATGTATTCGCTGCTGCTTGCCATAGGCTCGTTTTTCACATTCATGGAACTGAACTGTGAGAACCTGTTCGACTGTTATCACGACAGTCTGAAAAACGACTATGAATATTTGCCCACAGGCAGCAGGCAGTGGACTCCGAAAAAATATTGGCACAAGGTGAACAGCATAGCCAAAGTGGTGATTGCCTGTTCACCTTCTTTTGACAACGACACCCGTCTGCCCGACCTCGTGGCGCTTTGCGAGGTGGAAAATGACACGGTGATGACAGCGCTCACAAAGCGCAGCCTGTTGCGCAACGCCCACTACAGATACCTCATGACAAATTCGGAGGATCAGCGCGGCATAGATGTCGCCCTACTCTACCGCGAGACATTTACGCCAATACGTCATTACCCATTAAGAATAAAGCGCAAAGAAGACATGCGCCCCACGCGGGATATTCTTTATGTAAGCGGAACGATGAACTCACATGACACCCTGCACATATTCGTACTCCACGCTCCCAGCCGACTGGGAGGCGAAATGAAAAGCCGTCCGTTCCGTATGGCTGTGGCACAACGGCTGTGCGAGTCAACCGACAGTATAACGGCAATAAATCCTGATGCCAACATAATAATAGCTGGCGACTTCAACGACTATGCCGGCGATGCTCCACTGCGGGCAATTGCCACCCACAACCTGCACGACGCAACCGCCAAGGCAAAAGGCAAGAACGGTGCTAAAGGCACCTACCGATACAAAGGCAGATGGGGCAGCCTGGACCATATTTTCGTGAGTGAAACGATACGCCAGCGCATTCATTCGGTATATATCAACGACATGCCGTTTCTCACCGAAGAGGATAAAACACACGGCGGCAGAAAACCCTGCCGCACATACAACGGTCCCAAGTATCAGCGCAACGGATTCAGCGACCATCTGCCGCTGGTGATGAATATCAATATTCAAGAAGTTAAAGGACAAGTCACTACAGATAAAGAATGGATTCAGGACCCATATTAAAAAGAAGGTCGAGAATGCTGAGGTTAGGAATGAACCCGTGCTTACGGGCAAACACCTGATAGTAAGGACGGGGAATGAAACTGCCGTCGGGCAACGGGTGCTTAGGGTCGATAACTTCGCGGTAGTCGGCAAATTCAGGCTCCTGAGCATACTGTTGGGAACGGCTGATACGCTTGCCGCTTAAATCCACATCAAGCAAATCGCACATTACACTATATATAGCCTCGTTGTAGTCGAGCAGATAATCCCACCGCTTTTCGTAAAACTGCCGTATGTCGTCGGCATAATACTCAAAGAAAGCGCTGTCGCTATATGCCGCCACCAAGGCGTGCCAGTGAACATGGCGCCAGTTGCCGTGGTCGCTTATACGCATATCCTTCATGGCGGTGTGGTGAAGCGGCGTGGCTGAGGGACGCTCCACAGGTATTGTGAGAGCCTCAACGCCGTTGGCACCGGCAATCAGGCAGCGGTTGCGGAATGTTTGCTTTCGGTAACTGTCGTGTTGCTCAATCAATATGGTTTCGGCCCTGTTCAGCTTTTGATACCACTGCACAGGACCGAAATATGCAGATGACAGGATAACGCTCTTCGACTCCACCGCCGCGTTCTTTGATTCTGCCATCTCGTTTTTTATTTTATGTTGTCAACAAGGTTGAACAGACGGTTCCACCTCACGCCGCGGCCGTCGGGGTCGCTGCTCCACCAGATGAATATCGGCTTGCCCACGATGTGGTCCTCGGGCACAAATCCCCAATAGCGCGAGTCGGCAGAGTTATGGCGGTTGTCACCCATCATCCAGTAGTAATCCATCTTGAACGTGTAGCTCCTTGCCTCCTTGCCGTTGATCATTATCTTGCCGTCGTCGGTGATATTGAGGTCGTTGCCTTCATACACCCTGATAGGGCGCTCATAGATTGCTATGTTGTCGAGCGTGAGGTTGATGCTCTTGCCTTTTGCCGGAATCCACACGGGACCGTAGTTGTCGCGCGTCCAGTGCTTGTTGCCATTGACAGGATATATATCGGTGTCGTCGCAGTCGGTGTTGAGAGTTATCGACTCAACAATATCCTTGCGCGCTGCCAGCACCGCCACGGCGTGCTTGGTAAGCGGCATATAGCCTGCAGTGTTAAGGCTCATAAGGTCTTCATTCGAGATGCCCAGCTCGTCCACCAGCTCCTCGGGTATTCGCTGCTTCAGCTGTACATAGTATGTGTACTGCACATTCTCCGGCTCTTTGTTTGCCTTGCCGTCGAGATACACCACGCGGTTCTTTATCTGCAGAGTCATGCCCGGCAGTCCCACGCAGCGCTTCACATAGTTCTCGCGGCGGTCAACGGGGCGGCTGTCCACCATGCCGAACTCCAGCTGGTTGAGGTTCACGTCCTCACGGCCTATGCGGTAAATCTCGTTGTAGTATTTTATGCGCTGCAGCGCAGTGAGCGAATCGGGATTGGGGCGGTTCATCCACGACTGCATGCCACGTCCGTAGACTATCTGATAGAAAAAGTCGGCATACTGCGGATTGGTGAAGATGGTGTCGCCTGCAGGATAGTTGAACACCACAATATCGTTGAGCTGCACCTTGCCCAGTCCCTCTGCACGGCGATATTCCCACTGCGGCCACTCTATGTAGCTCTTGCATTCCACCACAGGCAGGGTGTGCTGAGTCAATGGCATGGTGAGCGGAGTCTGCGGAATGCGCGGCCCGTAGCTCATCTTGCTCACAAACAGATAGTCGCCCGTGAGCAGTGATTTCTCAAGCGAGCTCGACGGAATGACGTAGTTCTGGAAAAAGAACAGGTTGATGAAGTACACTGCCACAAGGGCAAACACCAAGGCGTCGACCCACGACATGACAAATCTCACCACAGGGCTCTCAGCCTCTTTCCACCACTGCCACTTTATCTTCTTCGTGATATACACATCAAAGATAAACGGTATCACAATGATGCCCAGCCAGCTCTTGAGCCACACAAGGAACGCGATATACAGTGCCAGGACAACGATGAACTTTGTCCACTGCACTTTCATGTTGAGAGGTTTCTTTTTTGTATCCATCGCCTTAGAACTTATACATGTCGCTAATGGTGAGCAGTCCGCTGTGGCTCACAGTAAATTCGGCTGCCAGCACGGCTCCCAAGGCAAAGCCCTGACGGTTGTGGGCGTCGTGGGTAATGGTTATCATATCCGCCTCGCTGTTGTAGGTGATGGTGTGTATGCCAGGCACCTCGCCGCTTCGGATGCTGTCGATTCGCAGCACGCCGGGAGCCGCCTCCTCACTGCCCGTAACAGTTCCGTCGGGAGCGGTGAGCGTGCCCACAGCCCATGAATCCTTACGGTCAAGATTGCTGACAATCTCCTCAGCAAGAGTTATGCCCGTACCCGAGGGATGGTCGAGCTTGTGAATGTGATGGGTCTCCACCTCTGTGACATCGTACTGCTCAAATCCGTTCATAATCTTTGCCAAATACCTGTTGACGGCAGAGAAAATCGCCACGCCGATGGAGTAGTTGGAAGCCCAGAACAGCGTGTTGCCCTCCTTGCCGCACATACGCTCCACATCCTCCTTGTGGTCGCTGATCCATGCGGTGGAGCCGCTCACCACCTTGACGCCATGGCTGAAGGCGCGCACAATGTTTCCGTATGCCGTATGTGGAGCGGTAAACTCTATCGCCACATCTGCCGATGCAAACTCGGGACTGTCAAAATCCTCCTGGTTGTCAATGTCTATAATGCTCACAATTTCATGTCCGCGGCCGAGGGCAATCTTCTCAATCATCTTGCCCATCTTGCCGTAACCTATCAATGCTATTTTCATATACTTTAAAATAACGTTAGCTTTATTTACAATATTGAATGTGCAAAGTTACTGTAAATCATACGAACCACAAAACAAATTAACTTTATTTATTTTTATTTCCTGTCAATATTGGAATATTTCTCTAGCTCTACAGAATTTTTTTTCTAGCTCTACAGAATTTAAAATATTGCGCTACAAAAAAAGAGAAAGCCGGCATGAGAAAAATTTTAAGCCCGATTCCGGCAGAAAAACACAGTCACATAGTCTGTTTTCTCCTTTTCTTTTGGTGATAAAAGAAAAAATTCGTATATTTGCAGCGTAAAACAAAAAATCAACAAACAGGAGGCAACAATATGAAAACAGACATAGAGATAGCGGAGAGCACCCCGCTTAAGAAAATCGGAGAGATAGCCGACATGGCAGGAATAGGAGCGGAAAACATTCTGCCCTACGGTCACTACATGGCAAAGATTCCACTGGAGCAAATCGATGAGGAGCGCGCCAAGAAGAGCAATCTTGTGCTCGTGACAAGCATCACCCCCAGCAAGGCAGGCAACGGAAAGACTACGGTGTCATTAGGACTGACGCTCGCACTGAACCGCATAGGCAAACGCGCCATCGTGGCACTGCGCGAGCCTTCGCTCGGTCCGTGCTTCGGCATGAAAGGCGGAGCTGCCGGAGGAGGCTACAGCCAGGCACTGCCTATGGAGAACATCAACCTGCACTTCACCGGCGACTTCCACGCCGTCACATCGGCAAACAACATGATTGCTGCCCTGCTCGACAACTATATCTACCAGAACCGATACGACGGGGGAGGCATGAAGCAGATACTGTGGCGCAGGGTGATGGACGTGAACGACCGCTCGCTGCGCAACATCGTGACGGGGCTTGGCGGACGGCTCAACGGAGTGCCCACAGAGACTGGATTTGACATCACGCCGGCAAGCGAGATAATGGCGATACTCTGTCTCTCAACAAGTTTCGAAGACCTGCGCCGCCGCATCGGCAAGATTCTCCTCGGATTCACCGCCGACGGCAAGCCGTTCACCGTTGACGACATGGGAGTGACGGGAGCCATAACCCTTTTGCTCAAGGACGCCATAAAGCCCAACCTGGTGCAGACAACAGAAAACACTCCGGCGATAATCCACGGCGGTCCGTTCGCAAACATTGCTCACGGCTGCAACTCCATCCTCGCCACAAAGATGGCAATGTCGTACAGCGACTACACCATTACTGAAGCCGGATTCGGTGCCGACCTCGGGGCAGAGAAGTTCTTCGACATAAAGTGCCGCAAGGCTGGACTGTGTCCTAAGGCAACGGTGATAGTGGCAACTGCTCAGGCTCTGAAGCTGCACGGCGGTGTGGACGAAAAACTGATAAAGGAGCCAAACATAGAGGGACTGAAGCGAGGATTCGCCAATCTGGACAAGCATGTGAGCAACATGCAGAGCTACGGACAGAGCGTAATCGTGACCTTCAACCGCTATGCCACCGACACCGATGAGGAGATGGCTCTGGTACGCGAGCACTGCAGGGAGATTGGCGTGGGCTTTGCCGAGAACAACGTGTTTGCCGAGGGCGGCAAGGGCGGCGAGGAGCTGGCACGACTGCTGGTGGACACCGTGGAAAACAATCCCTCGAAGCCGCTGCACTTCTGCTACGAGGACAGCGAGGACGTAAGGCAAAAGATATGGAAGGTGTGCCGCAACATCTACGGGGCAGCTTCTATAGAATACTCGCCAGCGGCAAAGAACAAGATGAAGCTAATCAAGGACATGGGGGTGGACCACTATCCCGTGTGCATAGCCAAGACACAATACTCGTTCTCAGCCGACCCCAAGGCATACGGCTACATGAAGGATTTCCCGATGCACGTCCGCGACATCGTGATAAACAACGGCTCGGAAATGAACGTAGTGATAATGGGCGACATGATGCGTATGCCAGGACTGCCAAAGAGTCCGCAGGCAAACCGCATAGACATCATCGACGGAAGAACCGTGGGACTGAGTTAAGGAATTATGAATTACGAATTTGAAATTACGAATTAGTCGGCTACGCCGATGAAAAATTATTTAATTGTCAGTTGGAGCATGAGAACAAAAGCAATGTATATGGTACTGGAATGTTTGAGAGATTTGCAATTCTTAATTCAAAAATTTTTCATCGGCGTAGCCGACAAATTCGTAATTAGTAATTCAAAATTCGTAATTATTTATCTTTCGTTCTTCACTCTTCACTCAAATGCGCAGACCCTCACCCTTCGCACGCCGCATTTCGCAATCGGACTATTGAGCAACACCGACTCTATCAGCGGCGTGCAAATTGGTCTGTTCAGCAATTTTGCCAACAAGATAGACGGTGTGCAGCTGGCACCGCTCGCCAACGCCTGCACCACCGAGCTGAAGGGCATACAGCTGAGCGGAGTAAGCAATATTTCCACAGGCGTCAGAAAAGGCATGCAGATTGCCGCGCTCACCAACGTATGCTCTGAAAACATGCGCGGACTGCAGATCGCCGCATACAACTATGCCGACAGCCTGAGCGGCTCACAGTTCGGACTGATAAACTTCTGCATACGCCATCCCCGCGGCGTTCAGGTGGGACTGATAAACTACAGCCGCGACACCACAGCCCACAAGATAGGACTGGTGAACATCAACCCCAAGACCCGGATGGACTTGCTTGCATTTCTCGGCACATCGAGCAAACTGAACATGGCGCTGCGCTTCCGCAACCGAAGCACCTATAATATAATAGGTATGGGAACCCACTACATGGGAATCGACGAGAAGTTCTCGGGAGCCATCTACTACCGCATCGGTCAATATTTCAAAATAAACCGCCGCTTATCACTAAGCGGCGACATCGGCTATTATCATGTGGAAACATTTGAGGAGAACAATGACGCAAAGCCCGAGCGGCTTTACTCGCTCCAGGCAAGGCTGAATGCCGACTACAAGATTTCTCCCACGCTCGGAGCCTTTATGTCGTTAGGCTACGGCGACACTCGCTATTACAGCCACAACAGGCACTACCGCAGCAGGCTTATATTTGAAACCGGACTGACATTCAATCTGCGCAACAGAACCACGGAAGAAAAGACTCTACCCGTAAAAAACAGCCCCCAACGTATGCCGTCGCTCTACGAAGACATGCAGAAGAATTCTATCTTTGCCTTCGACAATCCTGAGAATAAGAAAAAACATCCGTGGCGTGCCGCCATTGAGACCTTCGGCATCAACGTTGCCGTGCAGAGCTTCGACCGCTTTGTGCTCAATGCCGACTTTGCGCAGATAAACTTCAAGACCATCCGCCACAACATCGAGACTGGCTTTGTGTGGGACAACGACCAGTTCTCCACCAACCTGTTCGCACATCCCTATCACGGCGGACTTTACTTCAATGCTGCCCGCAGCAACGGGCTCACCTTCTGGGAGTCTGCTCCCTATGCTTTCTGCGGCAGCCTGATGTGGGAAACAATATGCGAGACAGAGCCGCCGGCAATCAACGACCTCATGGCAACCACCGTGGGCGGCATTGCCATAGGAGAAGTTACCCACAGAATATCAGCACTGGTGTACGATGACCGCAAGCGTGGCTGGAGCCGTTTCTGGCGCGAGTTTCTCGGTGGAGTAATCTGTCCCATCGGGGCGCTCAACCGCATCATCAGCGGCGACGCATGGAAGGTGCGTCACGAATACTACAAGTATCACGACTACGACCGGCTGCCGGTGCATGCGCAGATTGGCGTAGGCTACCGTTATCTTGCCGACAACAACTCGCTGTTCCGAGGTGAGGGAACCCCATACATCAACGTGGCTCTTGACTACGGCGACCCGTTCAACGAGGAAGAGCGCAAGCCCTACGACTACTTCACCGCCGACATCACCTTCGGGCTGAGCAGCAACCAGCCGCTTGTGAGCAGCATCCACCTTTTGGGCAGACTGTGGGGAGCACCGGTAAGGACCGGCAAGATACAAACCGAATTCGGACTGTTCCAGCATTTCAACTACTACGACTCACAGCCTGTGAAAGACGGCACCAGCCTCGTGCCCTACCGCATAAGCGAGGCAGCCTCGGCGGGTCCCGGTCTTATATGCCGTTTCCCCAGTGTGGGTAACCTCACCCGTCTGGAGCAGCGCATCTTCGTCAACGGCATTCTTCTCGGCGGAAGTCTCACCGACCACTACAACGTGATTGACCGCGACTACAACATGGGAAGCGGCTACAGCGCAAAGACAAGCACTCTGCTCGGATTCGGCAAATACGGATTCCTCTCAGTGCTTGCCGACTACTACCGCATTTTCACTTGGAAAGGTTACAAGGACTCCGACCTCGAAACCATAGACCCGATATATCTCAATGCCCAGGGCGACAAGAGCAATGCCACACTCCTGGTTGTCAGTGCCCATTCGCAGTGGAACCTTACCAACAGAATAGCACTCGAACTCACTGCGTCACACTACTGGCGATACACTCACTATGCACGCCACAACAACATAAGCAGCAACACCTTCGCCGTAAGGATGGGACTGGTGTTTAAGCTGTGAAAGTAGTTTGCAAAATATGTCGGTTTTTGAACCAAAATTAAGCTAAAAAACTTTTTTACATCATTAAATTGCAGATTCTCGTCCATTTATGCGAGAGTCCGCAATTATTTTTATACCTTTGTGGTCAAAAGATACAATTATGAAAATACTATCACTTATTATTTTAGCAATTATAATAATTGCATTGTTTGTATGTAAGAAATACAATCAAAGAAAATTAAAGATAAAAGAGGCGGAAGAAAGATTAAAGATAAAAGAGACGGAAGAAAGAATTTCATCGCTTATGAATAAAGTCGATGACTTCAAAAGCATCATGAAGAAAGCAAAAGATAATGCTTCCGATGCAATTAATGCATCAGAAGCTAAGTTTATAGCAGAATCAACATTGAGAGACATAAGTATCGTTAGCTCTAGTTTGGATAAAGTAGATAAGGCTTTGCAAGAGTTCAAAGGGAAATCCTTACATACTAATGATGTAGATGAAAAAATTATTAATCTTGAAACTCAAATAAACGATATATCTAAAAAAGTTGATGCCGCCAATAGAAGTGCAGGAAAAGCAATGAATATAAAAACTGCTCAAATGTCTCGTGTGCCTTATACTATCCAGAATATCCCCTTTTTGACATCAAAGTTTATTGTTGATTATTCTCAAAGACTTTACGTCAAGTATTCGATATCCGCTTCTACAGACCATAAGTTTCCTATAATACGAGCACCAAGAAAAGGATGTGAGATAAAACTTCCTGTCGTTGGTCGCAAAAACAATCGAGGTGCTTCCGAACAATCATTCTGCAATAAGATTGTAGAATGTGGTCTGCAATCTAAATTCTACGACAACCTTTCCTTATTTTGTGCTGGTCTTAATTATCCTTATGAACCGGATTTGGCATACATAGATGTGAAGAAAAGCATATTTCTCGATGTGGAAATTGACGAGCCATACGTAGGTTGGGATCGAACTCCGATTCATTACATGACAAATGAAGGTACAATAGACGATATTAGAAACGAACATTTTACGGAAAGAGGTTGGTGCATCATAAGGTTTTCCGAAAGCCAGATACATAATGAGCCATTATCCTGCTTGAAAAAAATCTTTGAACTTCTGCACCAAATGGATGCTACGATTAGCATTCCTTCAATCCTTTTGAAAGAGCCAGATGTAAAACAGGATGCCTGGTGGAGTAAATCATCTGCAGAAGCAATGGGAAAAAGGAATGAGCGTGAAAAATATCTAAATATCAGCAGCTTTAATCCACCTGTTCCGAAAGACATTCAACCAATTAAGGATTATGAGCAAGGACATTTGGTAGAGGCCAAGATTATAAAAGATAAAGACCAAAAATGTTGGGATAAATGTATTCGCAATAACGACCTATCCACATATAAAATCCAATTTCCTAAAGGAATTCACGCGAATGAAATACCACAAAAAGAGGATGACATATTATGGAATGAATGTGATAGAATAAAAGATTACCTTACTTATATTAGAAAGAGTAAACTTAAAACTTATTTAGCGTTAGCACAAGAAAAACTGAGACAAAAGGAAAAAGAAGAAAATAAAGGAAAAAAGGACAAAGAACGTGGATTAGAACCCGAACGCCAAGCCATAACTACAACTTCTACTCCAACAAGAACACCTTCCAGCAGAGGGTATGCATAATTAACACGTTAAACCATGTTCCAATATAAAGACATACAGTTCTACAATGACTATTGTAAAGGCCTTGATGATTTCACTTTACTCGAGGCTTTCTCAAAAGAAGATAATGCTTTTGTAGGTAAAATTATGCCCAACAAGGCCATTTATCCAATAGAAATATATGTTCATATACCACAAACATTTCCACATAACAAACTAACATTTAGGACCAGAAGCATTTCTGGATATCCTCATCTTATACCCTACTATAGTCATCCTCAATTGGGTAGTTGGTTTTGCTTGAATACTGCTTTCGCAGAAACCGCAGAAGAACAATTGAATGAAGAGTTCAATCGTTTAAGGGAATGGATGCAAAGACAACTCCGCCCTGAACTACCCCAACATATTGTTGATGGTAATACTATAGATGCACTGCGGCAGTTCAACATATACGAAGGTGAAAATCCTGATGAACTTAACGAAATAACCAATAAAGGAGATTTCGTATTCTTGGGTAATTGGGGAAAAGAGCCTCAGAATTTTAAAGCACATGGTTATCTGCATGCCGTTAAATATCCGAATAATAAGTTCACTATTGTAAAAGACGAAGCCAATTCCAACTATAAACTTCCCTATGTCATTGCTGATCATTTTCCAAACAATATCCATAGTTTCGCAGCATGGGTTAAAGAGTATAACTGGAATGATGAGTTGTGTCAAATGTTACTACCTGATTTTAAATGGGGAAAAGATATGATATCTTCCCCACAATTAAAACCTATAGATATAAAAAATTACTTTCTCGAAGATGATGAAGCCATTATACATCTTACTTATTTGCAAGAAAAGATGGACACGACAGAAATGCCTGATGCGCATAAAAACGCTTTGAAAAAGGAATTGGAGAATTTTCTCGAAGATAAAAAGAAACAGAGAGAATATTGGAATAAGCTAATAGGTAATGTTGATGATGAAGACTATGAGCCCGAACCCGATGATAAGTATTTACATTATAGCTATATCAATAACTTACATTACTTTGCAATAGGACTTTTTAATGAAAATAAAATTCAATGGAATCTTGTCTATACCAATTTATGGAGCAGGGAGGAGCAAATCTTTTCTTATGATTTAGACGCATACATATTTGAGGTCAAAAGTGTTGTTGATATCCATCTTTCATCATTCTCTCCTGCACAACATATTAAAAGAGAGTCTTATTTTGGACGAGGCATGCTTTATGAATCTTTGCGTTCAAAAAATATTGCTCTTGTCGGTTTGGGAGCTATAGGCTCTTCGTTGGCTGAATCATTAGTCAGAGGAGGAATAAATAACATATCCTTATGGGATGGAGATATAGTTGAGGCAGGAAATATCTGTCGTTCTGTTTACGACCAATCCAACATTGGTAATTCTAAAGCTCTCGCACTCAAAGAGCATCTACAAAAGATTTCTCCTTTTGTAAACATTACAGAAAACGGTTACTGGTATGATTCTGCTGAATACAACGGCTATACAGGTATCCGTGAATATAAAAATGGAGAGTTTTATGGGAATATAAACTATAATTCGCAAGAGAAATTCATTTCATCACTCAAAAATTATGATTTAATTATCGACTGCACAGCAAGCAATGAACTGCTACATTTTTTAAGTTATGCAGCAAAGGATATAAATGTATTAAGTCTGTGTATTACCAATCAATCAAAAGATTTACTTTGTATATCTAATCACACAGGAAATCTATTTGAACAACGCAAACATTATCTCGCCTGCATTGAGCAAGAGACTGGAAACTTCTATTCGGAAGGAACGGGATGCTATTCCCCTACTTTTTTAGCAACCTATTGCGACATACAAGCATTGACGAATATTTATGTCCGCACGATTAATAGAGAATATCAAACAAAGGGATATATGGATTCAATTATTTGGCATTATGATGATAATG
>JAUNSB010000002.1:0-37549 GCA_030539375.1 Prevotella sp. | reverse complement strand
ATTGCTGATAATCTTTTAGTTTACCAACTTGAGGATAGCCCTATCACAATGACTATACCAAACAATGTAATTGGAACCATTCAAAAATTGCCGATGCTCAAGAATGGGGAAAATGGCTATCTCCTCGGAGGGTACAATGCAAAGCGGACTGCCATTTATGTTACGAATGCAATATCCAGAATAAATGCTGAAAATCAAATGAAAACAATTCGGCTCATGTCAAAAGGAATTGTTGATTATTTGGGAAATGTTTGTATTTCTTCTGAAGGCATTAATAACCTTCCGCCACATTGCCAAGAAAATATTGTGTATATGGCTCAAAGCAAGAATATTGACACAAACAATCCTTTAGTAGCTATCATTGCGCCCAATGGCAACGTGCAGTTTGCACTGTATATAGGTAAAGAGTTTGTTCCTTTCTATAAAATATAGTTATGACATTTGACATTCCAAATACTATCTCCAAGATTAACAAATCATATGTAGGGCTATCAACGCTTTCAAACGATGAACTGCGTAATAAATTTCAAGCATTACGCAAGCAAGTAATAGAATCCAAAGTTACTTTGGACAACATTCTTATTGAAGTATTTTCAATCGTAAAAGAAACGATGCGAAGGTTTTCAGAAACAGAGGAAATTCAAGTCTCTGCAACAGAAAACGACAAGTACCAGGCTTCATGCGATTATATAAAAATTAAAAATGGGAATGCTATCTATACAAACAAGTGGAAAGTTGGAGGTGAGGATTTTACATGGAATATGATTCCCTATGACGAGCAGCTTCAAGGAGGCATTGAGATTCACCAAGGTAAAATTATCCAAATGGCCACAGGAGAAGGAAAGACCTTGGTTGCTGTTGCCCCTGTTATCCTCAATGCACTTGATGGAAAAGGTGTTCATGTAATGACAGTAAATGATTATCTATCCCGAAGAGACTATGAGATTACAAAACCCATATATTCATTTCTTGGGTTGTCTGTTGGATGTGTAGAGGGTAAAAATGTGTATGCTACTGCAAGAAAAGAAGACTATGCTTGTGACATAACATTTGGGACTACATCGGACTTTATATTTGACTATCTTTTTGACCATATCACGACATATCCAGAAAAATGTGTTCAAAGAGAGCATAATTTCTGTATCATAGATGAAGCAGATTCTGTATTGATAGATGAAACACAAACACCTCACATTATTAGTGATAACACGAGTGCTACGAACAAATCTGAAAACCTATATGATAAATATCTGCCGCTTGTCGAAAATTTTGTAGAGAATTGCCAGAATGGATATAGTATTGATTATGTCCGACAACAGGTAAAAATAACAGAATGCGGGGAAAAATGGCTTGCAGAAAACAGTGGAAATGCTTTCTTATTCAATTCAGAGCTATTCGAAATAAGAAAGAATGAAATAGAGCAGGATGACGATCTTTCTGAAGAGCAGAAGGAGGGACTACTCTATTCTGAAAGAAACAAGCGATATGCACTAAACGAACTTCAGAACGTGCTTTATCAATTGCTGAGAGCGTTGACTGTATTTATAAAAGACAGAGACTATATCATAATACAAAATAAAATTATTATTGTTGACTCTAATACAGGCCGTCCCAAACTCAATCATATTTGGCAATATGGACTTCATGAAGCTGTTATGGCAAAGGAACATATTAAATTCCCATCGACAGACAAGTTCATAAGTGCGACAATAAGCATAAAGAATTATGTATCCATGTATGAAAAAATAGCCGGAATGACAGGCACTGCCTTTGCAGCTAAAGATGAATTCATGGATATTTACAATTGTGAAGTTGCATCTATTCCGACTCATCGCCCTATTATCAGGAAAGACTTGCCTTTACGAATCTTCAAAACACAAGAGGCTGAACAAAAGGCTATTATTGAGGGAATCTCAAGATTACATGACGAACACAGGCCTATTCTTGTTGGCGTTAATAGTATTAGAGAATCTGAAAAAATTGCAAAACTTTTAGAAAACAATGGCTTTAAAATTCAATTACTGAATGCAAAATCATTAAGAGAAGAAGCACATATCATCTCAAATGCAGGGATGACCGATGCTATAACAATAGCAACAAGTGTGGCTGGTAGAGGAACGGATATAAAACCACACATTGAAGCACTGACAAATGGAGGGTTGGCTGTAATAGGAATTGGTATAGCAGCGTCAAGACGCATAGACGAACAACTGTTAGGACGTAGTGGAAGGCAAGGCAATCCTGGCTCTTCTCAATTCTTTGTTTCACTTGAAGATGACATTGTTACTTTTCTTTCAGAGGAAGAGAAAAAAGAACTGGAGAACATATCCATAACAAATATTAAAGAAGAACTGGACAATATACGGGCAAAAGAGCTTTTTTATTTAGCTCAATCCAATGAAGAAGCAGAAGACAAGGAAGCGAGAAATTATAACACAAAGAAAGATGATATAATTGACAAGCACCGTCAACTCGTTTACAAAACAAGAATGGCAATTCTTAAAAACGAATGTGATATTGATAGCACAATGAAAGAGATATTCCCATTCTATAGCGAGCCCTCTTTTATTTTGCACTTTGAGGAAAACAAGAAAGAAATTTTAAAGATGGCATTGCCTATAATGGGACGATCCATAGTGAACATACATAGCTTTGAAAAAATTGCTTTGATTCCTTTTTTATGGGGTAAAAATGTATTTTCTATAAAATGTGATTTTGAGAAGGCCTTAAAAGATGGAGGAAAGACTATTATTGAAACTTTGCAAAAACAAATTTTACTCTCCGAACTTGATAACTATTGGATAGGATTCATTAATAAAATCAATACAGACTTAATACCTATATCCGAGTATGAGAATATCCACCGTGAAGCATTTGGCATCATGGTAAATACACTAAAAGAAAAACTTCTTCATGCAAAAATTCCTATATGGAATTATAAAAAAGAAAAGGTACAGACAAAAGATAAAAATCTTATATTTGATTCTGCAACAGAAGAAGATATAATCAATTTAACAGATGTATGTCCTTGTGGCAGTGGGAAAGCATATTATTTATGTCATGGAAAAATTGTCAGCAAATAAAATTATGACAGAATTTGAACTACAACAATACCTCCTCCACGAGTACCCACAAGAGAACGCTTTGCTGCCAAGCAATGAGGATGTAAATGCCGTTCAACTATCTATGCCCAATAAGTTTCCTCTGCCATCTGTAAGAGAAGCCATTGCGAATAGTCTAATTCACCAAGATCTATATATAACAGGTGCAGCACCTGTAGTGGAGATATTCGAGAATCACATTGAGGTGACTAATCCTGGTACTCCATTGGTAGATGTGCTGCGTATCATAGACAATCCGCCAATGCGCCGATTGAAAATGTGCGAGGAACTTGGCCGTGGTTGGGACAGAATGGTATTAGCCTGCGAGGCACAGTTCCTACCTGCCCCTCGCATAGGGGTATTCCAAGACAGCACCAAGGTTACTCTTTTCGCTGGAATGGAGTTTAGCAACATTCCAATGGAAGACAAGCTCTGGTCATGCTACCTTCATGCCTGTCTTATGTACATACAGGGTGAGGCTTTGACAAACAAATCGCTTCGGGATAGGTTTGGCATTCCAGAAACATCATCCAGCAGTTCCTCAAGGTTAATCAGGGAAGCGATTGGAAAGAACCTAATAAAAGTCCTTGATCCCAATACTGCTCCCCGGTATATGAAGTACATCCCCATTTGGGCATAGATTTAACTTGCCTGTAATTTGCTGGTAACTTGCCGAGAGAATAAAAGTAGAGGCTAATAAAAACATAATATACTGATTAAATAGATAAACAATTAAAATTAACTTGCTGGTAACTTGCCAAGCTACATATAAAGACAAAAAGTAATGACCGCCCCCGAACTGCAACACTACCTCCTCCACGAATACCCACAAGAAAGCGTACAAATCGTTCATTCGAGGATAGCGACTATGAATCGTTTGGCATCATCAATGAGAAAGGGGATTGGATAAGGAGAGACTTTTTCTAAGAAGATATATGTCACAGGTCAGAGACTGCATAATATGTTTTCCGTGTGGTTCGGAGTGAAAAAACGGCAGAAAAGTTTGCAAAAGAAATGCGAAAATTTTCCTTTTCGGTGTTTTTCCTTGGAGGTTAGAAAATAAATTTGTACATTTGCAGAAATTTTCAAAATGATAGAGCTATGATAGACGAACGTTTACATTTATATGGAGCACCGACACACCCCGGTGATTTGATTACCGATGAGCTTGAGGAGCGTGGTATGACTGTTAGCGAGCTGGCAGCCAAATCCAAGCTGCCTGTCGCATTGTTGTCTGATGTTATCGCCGGCCGTAAGGATGTGGATATAGATATAGCTATGGCGTTGAAAAATGCTTTAGGTATAGATGCCGACTATTGGCTACGTCTGCAAGAAAGCTATTATGAGGAAGTTGAATATCAGGCAGCACAGAAGAAAAGCAAAATAAAGGAATGGCTTAAAGCAACAGTTATCCCGAACGGATAATCTTCCGTGAAACTGATGACGGAATAGTGGTTACTATACTTGAAATGAATACCACACATTATGGGAATAAGAAGTAAACAAATTAGAGTTCAGTCTGCACTGGGACTTTGCCAGTGCAGACTAAATATTTGAAATATTTATTAAGGAGTACGACACGCTTGCCACTAAGTTAGTGGTCAAGTAACAATTAAAACATAACAAAACTAACAATGAAGAAAACATTCATTACAATGATGCTTGCGCTGATGTTTGGCATGGCTGCGCAGGCACAGGACACAGACTCCATCTATGCTAAGGAGCTGCTGCCGGTGGGGAGTAAGGCACCTGACTTCACGCTCACAACCATCGACGGGAAAAAGCAGAAGCTGTCCAACAACTATTCATGCTATCAGGTGCTCGACTTTTGGGCATCATGGTGTGGCGACTGCCGTAAGGACATTCCCGCAATGAAGGAGCTTTTTAAGAAGTACAAAAAAGACGTGACATTCATCGGCGTCTCATTCGATGACGATAAGGAGAAGTGGACGGACTTTGTTCAGAAGAACGAAATGAAATGGCTGCATGTGAGCGAATTGAAGAAATGGAAGGAGACAAATATATCGCAGCAATACAAAATAACATGGCTGCCGACAATGTATCTCATAGATCCTTTCGGAAAGGTTGCACTTGCCACAACACAAGTGGAGAAACTTGCAGCAAAACTGAAGGAAATCGGTGAAGCTGGCGGATATGTACGCAAAATACCTGAATTTCCTGGAGGAATAAATGTACTGATGAAGTTTCTTTCCGTCAACATCAAATACCCTTCTGAAGCCGACAGATATGGATTCACGGCTAAAGTTACTGTAACGTTTACCGTTGATACTGACGGCAGTGTATCGGAAGAAAAAATACATCAATGCACAATGAACGAGCCCCAAACAAGAAAATTCGAGAAATTGACCACAGCAGAGAAAGCCGAATTACGCGCCAATTGCCGATGGCGATTCAACGAAGAAGCATTAAGGGTGATAAGAATGATGCCCGCATGGAAGCCGGGAACTATCGGCGGCAAGCCCGTAAAAGTAAAGTTCGCACTGCCGATAATATTCAAGAAATAGAAAGGGGATATATAATATTTCACCGTCCGGCGCTCGCTGGACGGTGAAGTAAGTTAACTTAAATGACAGTTTAATATAGCTTCAGCGACCGTCCAGCGAACGCCGGACGGTCGTTAAAGTTTACTTTATCATTTGTTGCGGAACCGTTCGCTCTGCTCACGGATAAGCTCAGCATCGTTGAAGTAGTCAATGCGCATGGCGTGGCGAACTTCGTCCATAGTCTTAGCAGCTACCTCGCGTGCCTGCTCGGTGCCTTTCTTCAGAATGTTGTAGACCTCAGGAATGTCCTGCTGCAGCTCACGGCGACGCTGGCGCATTGGCTCCAGACGGTCGTTGAGCACTGCGTTGAGCAGCTTCTTGCACTTCATGTCGCCCAGACCTCCACGCTGATAATGCTCCTTCAGCTCGCACAGATTCTTATACTCGGGCAGGAAGTTGGCAAAATCCTCATCGGTGCAGAAAGCATCGAGATAAGTGAACACACAGTTGCCCTCCACCTTACCCGGGTCGTCCACACGCAGATGGTCGGGGTCGGTGAACATTGAGCGAACGCTCTGCCATACATCCTCGGGAGTGTCGCTAAGATAGATGCAGTTGCCGAGGCTCTTGCTCATCTTTGCCTTACCGTCGGTGCCGGGCAGACGCAGACAACTCTGGTTTGTCGGCAGCATGATGCGCGGCTCCACCAGCACATCGCTGTAGGTGGCATTGAAACGGCGCACCAGCTCGCAGGTCTGCTCAATCATTGGTTTCTGATCCTCACCGGCAGGCACCACATTAGCCTTAAACAGAGTGATGTCGGCAGCCTGACTCACAGGGTAGCAGAAGAAGCCTACAGGAATGTTCGCCTCGAAATTACGCATCTTTATCTCGGTCTTCACCGTTGGGTTGCGCTGCAGGCGGCTCACCGTCACAAGGTTCATCAAATAGGTTGTAAGCTCTGCAAGCTCCGGTATCTGACTCTGAATGAAGATAGTACATTTTTCAGGGTCGAGTCCTGCGGCAAGATAATCGAGTGCCACTTCTATAATGTTCTGACGTATCTTCTCTGGATTATCCGCATTGTCGGTAAGTGCCTGCACGTCGGCAAGAAACACAAACATTTTGTCATAGTCGCCGGCATTCTGCAACTCAACGCGCCGGCGCAGCGACCCTACATAATGTCCCACATGAAGTCTTCCTGTAGGGCGGTCGCCTGTTAGAATGATATTTCCCATTGTCTTTTTCTTTCTTTTTAGATTTCAAATTATGCAGCAACAACTTGCAGCAAATAAAATTATCTGCAAAGATACAACAAATTTTCCATACCTCCAAAGAAACAGCCAAAAACTTTGATTTTCAGTCACACATACAGCTTATTCCACACCAATATTGTTAAGAATGTAATCCACTGTAGGATCCTGGCTCACTATCATGCCTTCGGGATTGATGACAAACAGCTTCGGAACACTTGTCACCTTGTAAGCCTTGCCTATGGCATTGTCGCGGAACGGTTTCACATCGCAGGTGTTCACCCACTCTATCCCGTCCTCCTGCGATGCTTTCAGCCACGCCTCTTTCTTCTCGTCAAGACTGATACTTATCACTGTGATATTCTTTGCCTTAAGCTGCGGATACACCTTTGTCAGCTCTTTCATCTTTGCCCGGCAAGGCACACACCATGATGCCCAAAAGTCGAGCAGCACATAATGCCCCCTGAAATCGCTAAGCCTGACCTGCTTGCCGTTGATATCGGTGGTAGTAAAGTCAGGAGCAGGCTTGTCCTGTATCCATTTGTCGGCAAGCTCCTTGTATTTCTTTTCAAACGAGCGCCATGCGTAAGTGTTCTTGTGAGGATTTTCGGCAAGCATATCCCGCAACTCCTTCATCTTCTGATAATTCATGGTGAGATAGCCATCGGCGGCATTAATTGCGGCGTATGTATTGGGATTCTGGTTTATAAAATCATACCTTATTTTCTTACCCTCCTCATACAAGGCATTATTTGCCTGCAAAGCCTCTTCTGCCTCAGCCAATTTACCTGCCTCTTTCAGCTGCATATAACGGCTGCCAACTTCATTAGCCTTGTCCATTAACGGTCTAAGCTGTTGATTAAGAGTGTTGAAAAGCAGCTGTTCCTTGCCGTCTGATGTGGTAACAATATTCAACTTTTCACTCACCGTAATATCATAGCTACATCCAGGCTCAGCCATGACCGACACGTCAAACCTGTACGGCTTTGTACGCAGCCTGTATTCGTCCACTTGCGCTATTGCGCTTGAAAGTGAGAACTCCGTGCCATCAACCTCCACCGAGTCGATATTCACAAGACGGTCCTTAATCACCGACACATACACTTTTCCCTTAAAAGGCTTGGCGAGCTTCACCTTGAAAGTGGCTGACGACTGTGCGCCAGCATTAGCGCACAGTCCCAGCAATAGAGATATAAAAAAAGATTTTGTTTTCATCATTTACGATCATTAGGTACAACATTAGCATTCAGTTCAAGCACCTGCAGTGGTATCGGGAATACATACAGCTTTGAATTTGGCGCAAGCGTATAAGTATCATCACCAAGGGTTCTCGTAACGGTGGTGGTATAAATATTCTCCGCAGCCAGACGCTTCATATCAAGCCATCGCAATCCGCTGATGCACAATTCACGGCGACGTTCTTCAAGCACAATATCCAATAATGACCGTGTATTGTCTGCAGTCAATTCCTTATAATCCTCATCGGCAAAACGGCATTTACGCAAGTCATTGAGAATATCAAGTGCCTTACTGTCATTCTTTCGTGCCATTGCCTCAGCCTCGATAAGCATCATCTCAGGCACAGTGAAGCTATAGTCGAGATTCTGCAGATACCGATAAAGTCCATCTTCCCACAATTCGCCATTACGTGTACGGTTGGTAAACAGGAATTTGAACCGTAAATCACCAGGCTCATACAATGCTTTCAAATCATCGCTGATACAGAATGATGTAACCATCGAAGCGAAGCCATTGCCCTGATACCATATCTTCTCTGGTGACTCATAATAGTTGACAGGCCGCCCGTTAATGCCCGAAGAGGGACGGTTTTCATTCTTAAACGACCAGTTGCGCATGTCATTCAAACCACTGTTAACCTGCAAAGCCAGCCGTGCCTGCTCCGCAGCATCGTCATATTGATGCTGATAGAAATATATTCTTGCCTTTAAGGCATACACCGACGCCTTGGTAGGACGATAATTATTGACAGGCTCATCGGGCATATATCTCTCCGCATCCTTCAAGTCACTCCATATCTGTGCCGTGACATCAGCAACAGTAGCACGCGGCAAACGCGCCTCCAAATCGGCATGCAGCGACAGCGGCACGCTCAAGTCTGTGGCAGCGTCAGCCTCACTATAGTCTTTGGCATACAAGCTTTGCAAATACCAATAGTAATATGCCCGCCACACCTTGGCTTCAGCAAGCACCTCCATTTTTTCTGCTTCTGTGCCTTCCATGGAATCCATCACCTTGTCAACCACCACGTTCATCTTGTATATCATACTATAGACATCATTCCATGCATTGTCGCCCTCATTGGCTTTATAGAAATCCTCCATCCAATAATACGCCTTGCCAGTAGTAGTATTACCATTTTGAGTTGCACTGAACACATCGTCTGAACATATATTAGCCAAAGGATATGCTGCACTTGAGTTTGTCACATCCACAACCATCCCCTTGAAATCATCGGTTGTAGTTGGTATCACCTTGCCCTTTGGAGTAGTTTCCGTAAAGTCGCTGCACGCCGACAATACTGTCACCGCCATACAAATTGAAAATATTCCGTTATATCTCATTTTCATATTATTTTTATCATTTAAACAGTCGTCATTATATTATAGCTTTAAAAATCAATCTTTATACCTCCGGTAAATGAGAAAGGCTGTGGCAGTGACATTTTTCCATTAACAGGATTCAAAGCCTCAGGATCATAGCCTTCCTTGTTTGCCGTCCACAGCCACACGTTATTCAATTGTGCTGTAAGCGACAGACGTTTAATGAAAGTATTGCGGAGCAAAGCGCGCGGGAACTCATAATTGAGCAGAATCTCACGCAATCTGATCATATCACCCTTCCGTATGCTGTTTGACGAATACATACAGGCATACGAACGGTAGTTTGTGTTTGCCCAAAGGTCCATCATATTCGGTATACATGCCACATCGGTGAAATTCTCATCGCCTGGCTTTTGCCAACGCTCAGCTATCTTGTCACTCAATGAGGGTGAAGAAGAGTATGCATCCATATCAGGATATTCTGCACGGAACACATGACCAAAATTATATGTGAACATCATACTGAGCGTGAAATTCCTATATCTCCACGATGATGTGAGCGAACCATTGTATTTGGGCTGATATGTACCGCTATATACCAGATCATCTGCATCAAGAGTTGCCACATCGTATATCTTGTTGCCTTCCTTATCATACACCATAGGCTCGCCCTTCTCATCAAGCCCAGCCCATCGGTAACTCCACATTGCCTCGCGGGCATATCCCTCTACAAAGCGTGTCAAACCGGTCACACGGTTGAGATAAGGTGTCGACTCTGATATGTTGTTTTTGGTTATCTTATTATTATTATATGAGAACACCCAGCGCATATTCCAGCTAAAATCCTTTGATTTAAGCACATCACCGCTCAGTTCAATCTCCCATCCGTGATTTCGCATATCGGCTGCATTGATTGTTGCCTCCTTATATCCGTTAGTGGGGTCTATAAGAGTGCTTCCCAACAGATCGTAACAATAGCTGTTATAGTAGGTAAGTGTTCCGTTGAGCCTGTTAAACAGCCCAAAATCGAGTGAGAGGTTCACCACACGGTTTCTCTCCCAACGCAGTTTCTCGTTAGGCGGTGTGGTAAGCCTCACCACATAGTCGTTAATGGCAGGCAGATATGTCTTGCGTCCCACCATTACCGGTGTGGTTGAACCAGAACGGTCGAAGTTTCCTGTCAAACCAAGCGATGCGCGCAATAAAAGAGTGGTTACAGGCTCAACATTGAAAAAATTCTCATTCTTTATATTCCAGCTTGCTCCCAATGCCCAAATAGGATTGCGGCGGAACTTATGACTTGCTCCAAACAAGTTAGACTCATCTATGCGTAGACTGGCGCTCGCTGTATATCGGTTATCGTATGTATATGTTGCAGAAAGGAAATACGACAGTTCCTTGTTCTCGACATCACCAAAGCCGTCATAGCTGTTAGCATAATAGCGGTTGGTATCTCCGTTCCACCATTCCACACCATTCTGCAGGGCAACTTGGTCGATAGGCTGCCACGACAGTGTCTGCGTGTCATATCCTAACTTGCGGTATCGCTCCGAATAGGTGTGGCGGCTTCGCATCTCAAAACCGGCAACCGCATTTACATAATGCTCGTCATTGGCTCCGAAATTGCGGTTAAGATTTGCTCCCAGCTTCATTACCCATGCATCAGTGTTATACTGCGAATGGTCCAAGATGTCACCGTCGGGCAAATAGTGTGTCAATGCCCCTTTATTGTCTGGCACGGCCATAGAGTTTATCAGGTCACGGCCGCCAAAGCTGTTTCTGTTTGTAATGTTTTTAGCTGTTGTCTGAAGTTTTTCATATTGATAATCAGCAGAAAGCGTCAGTCCAGCCATCACCCGATAGTCGGCACCAACACCTATTTTATAATCGGTGCTTTTAGTAGTGTTGTCGGCAAGTTCCACCTCTTCCATAAGATTCTTTCCTTCATGATAGTAACCGTAATCATTCACCATCGTGTCAGAATACATTTTGTTGAACCCTGTATAATCGTAGATTCTTTCACCATTGTCGCCCGTCAGCATCTGATAGGGATAAAGATTATATACATCACTGCTCAACGATGTGTATCCGTTGTCATTGTCTGTAAAAGTCGCATAAATGTTTGAACGAAGAGTCACCTTATCGTGCAACTTGTACGACAGACGGGAATTTATCTCGAACAGATTGCTTTGGTCGCCAGACTTATACGCCGAATGCGACCCCGTATAACTTCCAGAAAGAAAATAGTTTATCTTGTCTCCGCCGCCAGAAACCGACACCATGTGACTCTGTTTCATTGCACTGCGCAGCAAATTGTCTTTTATCTGCTTACTGTTATCTATCCTTGCCAGCTTTGCCATTCTGGCGTCCATCTCCGCCAACTGTTCATCGGTAAGCATTGATATGTCGTCCACAAGATAGTCTTTCATTATCTCCTGCGACAGCGAGTATCCGCTCTTGCTGTAGTCGAAAAATCCCGGGAAATAATATCCTCCCAAGAATGCGGCACGGTCGTAGCCTATCAGCTGTTCTGCATTGACTCTATGCAGGTCGGCAAGGTCGGGTTTCACGCTTACCCTCAAATTGCCTGAATATGATATTTTAGGGCTTTGCATCTTGCCTTTCTTTGTAGTGATTACAATTACGCCGTTTGCCGCCCTCGATCCCCAGATAGCAGTCGCAGCAGCATCTTTCAATACCGATATTGTCTCTATCTGGTCCATATTCTCCGGCATCTGCTCTACCTCGAAATTATCCACGATAAACAGCGGAGCAGTTCCCGCACGCAGCGATGCTCCACCACGTATACGGTATTCGTCATTATATACAGTAAGACCCGGCACCGTTCCCTCAAGGATTGACTCCAGCGAGTTGGTAGAGCGCAAGTCTATCTCCTTTTCACTTATAACATTCACCGCACCAGTCATGTTGTATTTTTTCATTGTCTGATAACCGGTCACCACCACATCGTCCAGTCCAACGGCAGCACTCATCATGCGCACGTTGATGGTATGACTGTCACCCACACGCTTTGTCACCGGTGTGTACTGCAAATACGAGAATGTGATCTCGTCGCCCATGTCTGCATCGATGCTGTAATTGCCGTCAATGTCGGTCACAGCCACAGTGTTCTTGCCTTTCACCTTCACACCGCACCCTATCAGCGGTTCACCGTCGTCGGAAGAAATGACCTTTCCCGTAATACGGTGCCTGCCACCGTTGTGTCTGCGGCTAATGGCTATGGTCTTACCCTTTATCTCACAGTCCAGATTCTGACCTTTCAAGATTACCGCCATAATTTTATTTATATCATTACTGCTGTAATCCACCGACACTTTTCTGTCAAGGTTCACAACATTCACATTGTACCAGATGGAATAGCCCATACGTGTTTTCACATAATCAAGCGCTGCTCCCACGGTTTGTTCTTTCACTGGCATTTCATGCTGTTCTGCCGCAGCCGGTAATGCCATTCCCCCCAGGATTGTCAATAGCATCACGAAGATTATCCCCATGAGTCTGACTCTGATTTTAATGTAATAGTGCATTTCTTTTGTGTTTTAAAATTGTTAATACTAATTATTTCTGTTTCGCCTTTACTTTATACATTATTATTTTGCCGTTATCAATCTTATACTCCGCATTGCAGCCAGCAGCTATCACATCAAGTACATGATAGAGGCTTTCGCCGTTTCGGAAATCACCATAAAACACATCATCGGCAATGTCGCTGCCTATCTGTATCTCCACATTGAATGTCCGTCCAAGGTCTCTGACAATCTGCGACAGTGGCTCGTTGTCGAATATAAGTGACTGACAGGCAGGCTTGTCGGGCACAGTCATTTCCGGTTGCTGCCCGTCATTGCCGTATGCCTTCTGTTTTTTAGGGGCAACTGTGGTGGCAGTCCACTGACAGAAGTTGCGGGCGACAACATTTCTCAGCACTATCTCCCTGCCGCTTATCACCGCCTGCTGATTAGGAGTCATTATCTGTTGCCTGCCGTCCACTGTCACAGCCACACTGCCCTCAATCAGAGTAACCCGTTTACAAGGGTCCTCCAAATACGCCTTCATGTTGAACCGTGTGCCGAGCACCTTTATGCTTGTTGTTCCGGCAGTGACAATAAACGGTACATGTTTATTTTTTGCCACATTGAAAAAGCCCTCACCGTCGAGCGTCACCCTCCGCTCACCGTTGCCAAAATCGGCATCGTATGTCATCCGTGTACCTGAGTTTAGCCACACTACACTACCGTCTGGCAAAGTAACACACGACTTGGAACCGTTAGGTACCTCCACCACAACATCCGCAGCCACAACATCACCACTATAATGCAGCCATCCTGCGCCCCATCCTAAAATCACCGCTATTGTCACCACTGCGGCATAACGCAACAAAGTGTACATCCGCATTTGCCGTGCCCGCGGTGCTATGCTTTCAGCTACGCTGCGCCATGACTCCTCCATACTGCTGTCAAACAAATGCCGGTCGCGCTCTATTGCCACACCTTTCAGTATCACGCAATAGTCCTTGTATGCCTTACGGTGACTTTCCGACTCGTCATACCATTGGCGCAGCCTGTGCAGCTGCGTGCTGTCTATATCGCCCGACATCTGTCGGGATATAAGCTCAAGTATCTCTTCTTCTTTCATTTTGCTGTCTTTTTTACTACTATAACGTACAAAAGGACAGCTTCGGGTAGTCAAAATTTTAATAATTTTTTGCTATAGTACAAAAAACACCAAAATTGTGCACAAATAGTCACTCAACTCATTACGCAAATAAGCAAGTGCAGTGCGTATATGATATTTTACCGTGTTTTCCGAAATCCCCAACTCTCCAGCAATCTGGCTGTAGGTACAGTTCTCATAGCGGCTCATCATAAACACCTTGCGGCATTGCGGCGACAATTTGCCCAATGCCTCATCTATAAGTTTGCCAAGTTCAACACTTACATAACTTTCAAATATATCATCATCCGACACAAAACATTCCTGAAGTGTAACGTTCGCCCCAATAGCCTTTGTGCGCACTGAGCGCAAATAGTCTATGCTTTTGTTGCGTGTCATCTGCAACAGATAACGCCTGAAATGCGGCATAGGGAAGATTATCTCGCGCTTCTCCCACACAGCCAACAGAACATCCGATGCTATAGTCTGGCTTACTTCCCTATCCCTAACATACTGGAAAGCCACCGAGCACAACAAAGTGTAGTATTCCGTGAAAACGGTTTTCAACGCTTTTTCACTACCAGTTCTCAGTTCATATTGCCACTTTTCTATCATATCGCCGGAATGTATAATTATTGAAATTATTTTCAACAAAACACCTTGTGCTCCATCCGAAGGAGAAACATGCTGCAAAATTAGCGTTTTATTTTAGAATACAGCAATCTTTTGATGTTTTTTTATATTATAATCATCAAAAAAAATTTTTAATGCCAATGTTTACAATCATAAATAGGCGATTGGGAGTCGTAAAAATTCGAAAACAAAACTCCCATTGAGCGAATAGAGCCACTAAATCGCCGAATTAGGATTCTAAATCGGCGAAATACGGCTCTAATTCGGCGATTTCAACGATTATAATACTATTGTCCACTAAATTTAAGACTTTATTTAGTGGACAATAGTGAAAAGATTTACTGTTATTCAGCCGGAGTCTCAGGCTCTACGGGGCTTGCACTTTCCTCATCCCCGATACCTGTCTTGGGATTCTTGCTCAGCGGGTCGAAAATGCCCATGCCTCCAAAGCGGCTCTGCCATCCTACAGTCTGCACCACTCCAGGGTTGTTTTCCTGATCACTTGATGCAAGTCCCATAAGATACATCTTATTATCCCATATAGGATTAACACCCACCTCTGTGGTGCTCACCATGGTTTCCACATCCTTGCGCAGCAAATATGAGTTATAGAATTTGGCAAGCTCGCCAACACGTGAGTCCGCATAAACCAGCTCACCTGTAAGCTCGTCAATTTTTGCAGTCATGTCCTCTCTCAGCGTAAGGGCAGTAGGACGCTTAATGCCAAGTTTCTCAAACGGATCCACCTCGCTCGTTCTATCACCTGTGAATATTGTCGGGTCAAAATACAGCTCCAGTTGATGGCGCACCACATCGTTGAGTGGAGTCACACCCAAATAGGCACATGTGTTGCCACCCCATCCTGATGGTGTCCAGTCAGCCTGAATCTCTCCCTGCGTGGCTCCTCCATCAAACAGCATCCAACGGTGGCAGTCGTCAAAACGCTTGCCCTCGTATGCCAACTCAATCTGGCGCTCATAAAGGATTGCCTCGAACATCTTAGCCTTATCACCGATAATGGAACGGTCGAGTCCGCAATCGCCGGCACTCTTGCCATAAACTCTCTGGCGCACCTTCAACAAAGCATCAAACGCCTCCTGAGCATGACCTGCGCCACAGGCAGCCTCGGCAAGGTTAAGCAGCACCTCAGCATAGCGTATAACCACCAATGGCTGTGCATTACGGGCAAATCCGCCATCTTCCTCAAATATGTAAAGAGCGGTCTCGCCAAGTCCGGCATCCTGTGATTTCTTGCGCACATATACCGTACTTTTCTCGTTGCCCAACTTGTCAGTGAAGTAACCTTTGCGCTGAATGTCATCAGCTTCGCCTACACTGCTGTACCACGCAAAGTTCATAAGCTTGTAGGTATTGCCGTCGAGATAAGGGCACTGGTCGGATTTCTCAGGCGACACACTTCCCGTATATCTCCATTCCACACCGGGAAATGCGAATGTACGGTAGAAACGAGGGTCACGGTTCAGGAAAAACGCTTTCTTGTCATACACATACTCACCAGCCTCTGAAGGACGCTTGCCGTCGGCCATGGGAAAGAGGTCAACCATCTCGGCGGAAGGCACTATGCCACCGCCACCATTGGCATTTGAGGGACGTATGCTCTGCTCCCACGCATTAAACAGATTATTACCATCGCTGTCGGCTGTGTTGTTGCAGTTTGCTATAAACACATCTTCAGAAGGACCTCCGCCGGCGGTGGAGCCAGTGATAGTACACCATATCTTTGCCCAGTTTGAGGCATTCACACCGGGATCCTCCTCATACGCCAAACCGAAGTTACCAGCCTGAAGTGCCTCTATTGCCTTCAAGTTCAGCTGATAAGCCTCTTCCCAACGCTCCGTCTCGTTCTTGCGGTTGAACACCGGACTGGCATAATAGTTTGCCACATATCCCGCCAGGGCATAACATGCTCCCGCCGTGATGCGTCCCCAGTCGTTTGCCTCCTCCTCCCAACGTGTGGGCAGATAACCTCCGGCTGTCATCAGGTCGTCGATAATGAACTTATATGTGTCCTCGGTTGAGTTGCGTGGCACTGCAAGCTTGTCGCGGTCGCCATCGAGAGTGCTCTGAAGTTCCTTCACAACAGGCACCCCACCGAAGCGTTTGAAAAGACGGAAGTAACGCGACGCACGGAAGAATCGCGCCTGCCCCTCGCACCACTCTTTCTGCTGCTGTGTGAGTGTTGTGCTCTCGTTACAGCGCTGTATCACATCATTGCACTCACGAATTTTCTTCCATGGACTCTCGTTGATGCCATAGAAGAAGTATTTATGCACAGTGGTATTGTCCCAGGTCTTTGAAGGGTCATTATACTCTCCATATCCTGTAAACTCATCTGTATTGCCCGACAAGGCGTCTTTCATTCCCACGGGCCACAGGTCGGGATAGAAGTTGTTGTTGGTGTTGTTCGCCCCCTTGGCGTATGGCAGCGATCTCTGGTAGATATAGTTCAGGCGCAATTTCACCGACGACCAGTCACCATATACAAGGTCAGGACCGAAACTGCCGTAAGGCTGCTTCTCTGACAGAAAATCATCGCTACATGCATTTAGGCTCATTACACATCCTGCCACCAGCAGAGCACGTGTACCTTTTATTATATACTGTTTCATTATGTTCTGTTTTTAATGTTTTAAAATGCTACATTCACACCCATGGTAATCTTGCGGACAGTCGGGTATTTTCCATACGAACCTGCAAAATTGTCCCATACTCCTTCAGGGATTGCATTATAGAAACTGAATGCGTTCTGACAAGTGAGATTCAGGCGCACGCTGCTCATGCCAAGCGGTTTGATCCATTCCTTCGGCAATGAATATGCCACAGTGATGTTGCGCAACAGTATCTCAGCCGCCGACATACGCCAGAATGTTGAGTTAACCTTGTTCTGACTCGCAAAGGCTATGTTGGGATATTTACCGTTAGGATTGGCATACGCCAGGATATTGCCGTCAGCATCCTTGAAATCCTCATACACAAACATGTCATTCCACAGTGCCGACACGTTCTTCTTCTCCATGTCGCCCTGAGACTCTCCGCGCAGACCACTCGGCACCATGGTGTATGCTCCCCATTCAGCCTGGAATGTGGCATTGAGCGAGAAATGCTTGTAATTGATATTGATGTTGGCATTCAGGTTGTAAGGATTACTGTCGCGTCTTGAGATTCTAACCACATCGTCATAGTCGCTGATTTTGCCGTCAGGGGCGGTCCAGTTACCGTTCTCGTCCTTTGGACCACGTATATCCTCATATATAAGCATACCCGGCTGCACCTTGTCCTTCGACAATCCTAAATAGTCGGTTATCTTGTATTTCTCAAAATACTCCTCTATCTGCTGGTAGGTGCGGAACATGCCTATGCACGACAGTCCCCACAAACCACGGTCAGTACGCTGCCCGTACACCTTGTCGGTGAAGTACGGATCCGCTGCCCAGCTGGTCTCAAGCACCTTGTTGTCATCATATCCAGTACCCAATTTGAAGTTCATCACCAAATCCTTGTTGAAACGCTGCCGCCAGCCAACCTGAATCTCGGCACCCCACATGTTCATACGTCCAAAATTCTCAGGAGCCGCATAGATTCCAACAGTACCCGGAAGCACATGCACGCTTGGATAGTCGAACATCTCACGTGCCCAGTCATAATAGGCGTCGAAAGTCAGCGACAGACGGTTGTCGAGGAAACGCATGTCTATACCTAAGTTGGTCTTTATGTTCTTGTCCCAATGCAGATTCGGGTTTGTACCCGATTTCTCAGGCAACTGGAAGGAGCGGCTTGTGATGAGCGATGGGTTGGTTCCGAAAATCGCACCGCCATACTCATTATATGAATAGAGCTGGAGCCATCGCCAAGCCTCGACATTGTCACGTCCCATAATACCGAACGAGCCTCTGATCTTAAGATAGTCAATCTTCAGTTTTTCCTTATTAAACCACGGTTCCTCGGATATCACCCATCCTGCAGAGAAACTCGGGAACGCTCCCCAATAATTCTCTGGAGCGAACTTGGTACTTGCCTGCGAGCGGATGAGGAACTCGAAAAGATACTTGTTGTCGTATGCATAGTTGAGACGGCCGATATATGCAAGGCTACCGCCTTCCTGACGGCCCCACTGCACTGTCTTCTCCGAGTCATCGGAAAGAGAGTTAGACTGTCCGTCGGTAAACGACAGGGGGTGTGTACCCTTAGCCTCAACGTTCTCACTCTCGCTCTCGCCACGCTCTATTGAGAAGGTGCCGCTGACATGATGCTTTCCAAAATCACGCATGTACATGAGCATAAAGTTGAGCTGATAGCTTTTGCTGGTTGACATTGTGCGGCTGAGATATGATTTTGAGCCTTCGTTCAGCGTGCGCTTCTGGAAGTTCTCGAATGCCACATAAGGGAAGCCCTCAAGAGTCACCTCGTCGTAATCCACCAGCGGGTCATTGTCGATAATGGCATTAGGATCGGTAACATACAGGTGTTTTCCCGAGCCGCCGCGATTAATCATTCTGTACACAACATTCTCCATCTTGATGTCGTTGCGCTTCGAGTTATTGATATTTCTCGAATAGGTCAGCTTGGCACGCAGTCCCTTCAACGGCTTGCACCAGCTGAAATCATGCTCCAGCGAAGCCTGGATGGTCATACTGTTATCAGACTGCTCACGGTTGTTGCGGCTGCGGTTAAGACTCTTATAGTTATAGAAGTTCTCATAAGCGGGGTCGTTCTTCATGCCGGAATGATAAATGGGGTATCCGTTTATCTCATCTGGTATGTACGACGGATTTTTCATCATATATTCATAATCCTCCTCATCCTTACCCAAGTGAGTGTTTTTTGTCAACGCATCGCCAGATACCGACAGATTGGCAGTGAAGAGCTTTGCCACCTTGGCGTTGATGCCGGCACGATAATTCCAGCGGTCATAGTCTAATTTGCCGATATTACCATCCTGTGTCTGATATGTGACACCGCCAAAATATGTCACTTTTTCATTACCGCCACTAACATTTATGCCATGCTTCTGCGTAAGTGCCGATTTCCAATAGTCGTCAAGCAGATTGTAGTTGGTATTGCGCATCGCCTCAAGCTCGTCTGCCTGAAAATAATTCTGCACCATGTCTATGGACGAATTGTCCTGAATAGCCTTGGCACGGCGGGCAGCATTGTAGATATAACCATACTGCTGACCGTTAAGCATGTCGGCATGACGCACGGCATCCTGAAAACCAAACTGACCGGTATATGAAATCTTAGGTGTGCCCACCTGTCCGCGCTTGGTCTTGACAAGAATAACGCCATAGGCACCATAGGCTCCATAGACAGCCGCTGAGGCATCCTTAAGAATGGCTATGCTCTCCACCTCGTCAATATCGAGATTATTGAAATCATCCTCCGTACTTATAAACTCATCAATAACATACAGCGGAGCTGCATTATTGTCACCACCGATAGACTGGCCTCCCTCATCCTTACCCGTAGGAACAAGGGCAACGGCATCGCGTGCCTGGCGGATGGTGATGCTTGCCTGCTCACCGGGACGGCCAGTGCCAGGCATACTGACGTGAATAGACGGTGACAAGCCAATAAGAGCTTCCGAGAGGCTCGACACGTTAAGGTCATGCAGTTCCTCTGGATTGATAATCTCTATGGAGCCAGTTACGTTCTTCTGCTTCAGCGCGCCGTATCCCACAGCCACAACCTCATCAAGCATATTCTCATCCTCTTTTAGGGTTATGGTCATGTTAGGCTCAAACTTCGACAAAGTGACAGACTCACTGCCAATATACGATATCTTTATTTTGCTCTTGGCAGGAACATTCAGTTTAAACTTTCCCTCAATATCGGTAACCGTACTGATTTTCGGATTGCCCACTACCTGAATGGTAGCACCTATGACACTTTCACCAGTCCCGTCAATTACAGTACCTGTGACTGCTACTGTGCCATTCTGGGTTGTTGTCTGCTGCGCCATCACCTGCTGGCACTGTGCCATGGGGAACAGGCACAGACAAAGCGGCAGTATTATATGTCGTTTTTTCATTTTATCCTAATTATAGATTTTGTTTTACAATAATATTTCTTTATCCCGGTGTTTTATTGATTCAATATCCACCGCATGTCACCAGCAAAATTGCTTCTCACCATCACATCAACAGGTCTGAAATTCACACCGCCATTAGGCTGCGACAAATCAAGGCTCTGCAACACACTGCCTTCAAACACCTTCTCTGTGTTCAAATTAAGTGCGAACTGGTTTCCATCTTTATCTTTTTGTGTCGGATCTGCAGTGTCAGGAGTTGTCATGGCATACCAGAAATTGAAACTGAAATATCTTGTAGGATTACCCTGATCTGAACAAGCCCACTTACGCACCATGGCACAATCATAGAATATATTGCGTGAAAAAGTCAATATATTATTGTCACCATGATTGTTGTTTGCCATTTTACCCTTTGAGAACTGCTTGCTAAGAGTACAGTTTATCACATCGGTGGTGGAAGTCTTGTATGTGGCATCCTTGTCTCCCCATACCCTGACTGTCTGGTTGCTGGTGCGGTTACTGTAGCGTATCCAATATGTACCGGCGTCAACGATGTTATATAGAGTATTGTCAGTCAATGAGATATGTTTAATGGCAATACCTGCCTTTTCAAAATTAATAAAGGGCTTGCCTGCCGTATTTTTCTGCTGGATAATACAGTTTTTGATTGTAAGATACCACCATGCACACTTCGTCCCATTATCGTAAACAATGGCAGATGGCAAATCCTTCACCCAACAGTCGGCAATATATATCGGGTCTTTCACTACATAGAAATCCTTACCCAATTTGCTGCCCGTATAGCCCTGGTTCTGCACAAGAAGTGAGTCTGGCAACTTATTGTCGTCGGTGCTCGGGCTCATGCCTATCAATCCTGTGGCAGTAGACTCGACACAATCAAACTTTAGATACTTCATCTTCAAACCAGAACACGTTTGAAATGTAGCATTGCCCTGCATGGTTATTATAGGCCATTTGATTTTATCTCCACGGAAAGTAACCTTCTGTGTCCGAAAATCAAATGCCTCACTCATAGTGTAATTGCCGTTAGGCTCCAGCTCAATGGCAATCTCGTCATAACTCGGGCTTTCAGCATCATAGGCAGGGAACGGATGCTGTTCCACATACTCCTTAAGCCATGTGGCAATGTCGGAACCATCCGGGATGGTGACAAATGTCGGCACAAGCGTCGACATATCCTTGTGAATCACATCGGCTGCATCCTTGTTGCCACGGTCAGGGTCGCCTATGACCTTAAGGTCAAACGAGTACTTTGAGTCTTCTGTCACGGGAACAGTAATGCTTAGTCCGTCAACCATCTTCTCATCATACTCATCCACAACGACAGGATTGTCCGGATCATCCACATTCTTTAATGTCACAACATAGCCCAATGCTCCTTTCACCAAAGGCCACTTGATGGTGGCACGGGTTACCGAGGCATCTACAATAAAAGAAATACTGTCGGCTTTAGGATTCTCTAATTGCGAATTGTTCACACCCGCATCGAAACCGTTTGGCGAATCGTAGCCGTCGGCACAACTGCAAAGGATACTGGTGAGTATCCCCCCGACTAAAGCAAACAACAAGCCAAGTCTCTTCCTTAAAAAACTTAGTTTTTGCATAAATAATTTTTTTGATTAGTTAATTTGTTTAATGTAGTTTCGCTAGTTTTAAAAATGACGTGAATTTTTGTTATGTGTACCCGAACGTGTGCTAAAAAAAATAAAAAATGCCATTTTTGTATAAAAAACATTTAATAAATTTTACTTTTTCGTATTCTTATAAACGTTCTCCGCCCGTTCAGTCTGGACTGAACGGGCGGAGAATCATTATATATTTTTTTAATGTGTGAAGGACCGCTATCAGTCTTCCATGAGCTTGCGGTAGCGCGCCTTCTTCACCTCGGTCTGTCCGCTCTGGCGCATCTTGTAGATTTCGTAGTCGGAGAAGCCACCTTCGAAGAACGCCACCTTGCCCTCGCCCTCAAAAGCAAGGATGTGGGTGCAGATGCGGTCGAGGAACCAGCGGTCGTGGCTGATAACCACGGCGCAGCCGGCAAACTGCTCAAGACCCTCCTCAAGAGCACGCAGGGTGTTCACGTCGATGTCGTTGGTAGGCTCGTCGAGCAGGAGCACGTTGCCCTCCTCCTTCAGCGCCATTGCAAGATGCAGACGGTTGCGCTCACCGCCCGAGAGCACGCCGCACTTCTTCTCCTGGTCGGCACCGGTGAAGTTGAAGCGGCTCAGATAGGCACGCACGTTGAGATCCTTTCCTCCCATGCGTATTGTCTCGTTGCCCTGCGAGATAACCTCGTAGACACTCTTTTCGGGAATGATGTCCTTGTGGGTCTGGTCCACGTATGCCAGTTTCACGGTTTCGCCCACGGCAAACGTTCCGGCATCAGCCTTCTCCAAGCCCATAATCATGCGGAAGAGTGTGGTCTTGCCCGCACCGTTGGGACCAATAACGCCCACGATGCCGTTTGGCGGCAGCATGAAGTTGAGGTTTTTCAGCAGCACCTTGTCGCCCAAAGCCTTGTCAACGCCTTCTGCCTCTATCACCTTATTGCCGAGCCGGGGACCGTTAGGGATAAATATCTCAAGTTTTTCCTCACGCTCCTTCTGGTCCTGGTTAAGCAGCTGCTCGTAGCTGTTGAGACGAGCCTTGCCCTTGGCGTGACGTGCCTTGGGAGCCATGCGCACCCACTCCAACTCACGCTGCAGGGTCTTGCGGCGCTTGCTCTCGGTCTTCTCCTCCTGCGCCATGCGCTTGGTCTTTTGGTCGAGCCACGAAGAGTAGTTGCCCTTCCACGGAATGCCCTCGCCACGGTCGAGCTCAAGAATCCAGCCTGCCACATCGTCAAGGAAGTAGCGGTCGTGGGTGACACAAATCACAGTGCCCTCATACTGGCTGAGATGCTGCTCCAGCCAGTCGATGCTCTCGGCGTCGAGGTGGTTGGTAGGCTCGTCGAGCAGAAGGACATCGGGTTTGCGCAGCAACAGGCGGCAAAGAGCCACACGGCGGCGCTCACCGCCTGAGAGAACATTCACGGGAGTGTCGCCAGCCGGACAGCGCAGCGCATCCATGGCACGCTCCAGCTTACTGTCAAGGTTCCAGGCATCGGTAGCATCGAGCTGGTCCTGCAATTCTCCCTGACGGGCAAAGAGCTTGTTCATCTTCTCTTCGTCCTCATAATATTCGGGAAGTCCGAACAGCTCGTTTATCTTGTTATACTCGCTGAGCATGTCAACAACCTCCTGCACGCCTTCCTCCACAACCTGGCGCACGGTCTTCTCGGGGTCAAGCTTCGGGTCCTGCTCAAGATAGCCCACGGTGTAGCCGGGACTCCACACCACTTCGCCCTGATACTCATTGTCAATGCCGGCGATAATCTTCATAAGTGTTGACTTACCGGCACCGTTGAGTCCGATAATGCCAATCTTCGCTCCGTAGAAGAAACTGAGATAGATGTTCTTAAGAACAGTCTTGTTGGTCTGGCGGATGGTCTTTGTAAGCCCCACCATTGAGAAAATGATTTTCTTGTCGTCTGCCATTTTGTTCAGTGGTTTTTTAATATTTTATATTTTTGGAAGTTAGATGGAGTCGGGGTTTTCAATCTCCTTCAGAATTGTCTCTGTGGCTCCAGTCATGCTCTTGACAAAGGCACCGGCCTTGCGTCCCGCCTGCTGGCGGTTGTCGGCATTGTCTGCAAGCCTTGTCATTATCTCGTGGAACTCCTCGTATGTTTCAAAATCGAAACCTCCGCCGGAGCGCTTCAGTCCCTGGGCTTCCTGGAAGTTCTGATTGTTGGGGCCAAATATCACGGGGATGTCCCACACGGCAGCCTCAAGCACATTGTGTATTCCCACTCCGAAGCCGCCGCCAACGTATGCAATCTCACCATAATGATAAATGCTGGAGAGCAGTCCGAAACAGTCGATGATGATACAGTCTGCCTGCGCTGCTTCCTCTGGAGTGGTCTGGGTGTAACGCACCGTCTTGCGCGACACTTTCTGCATAATCTGCTTCAAATGGTCCTCACCGATGACGTGAGGTGCTATAATCAGCTTCCACTCGGGATGATTGTTGAAGTAGCGTATGAAGATATCCTCGTCGGGCTGCCAGCTGCTGCCTGCCACAAACGCATTTCCTCCCCCTTTGAATGCCTCGATTATGGGCAGCTGTTTCTGCTGCGTCTTTATCTCAAGCACCCGGTCGAAGCGTGTGTCGCCCACCACCGTGACATTGTCGATGCCACGGTTATGCAGAAGCTCCCGGCTTATGTCGTTCTGCACATACAGATGGGTAAAGCATTTCAACACGCTTGAATAAGGCTTTCCATACCAGCGGAAGAACACCTGCCCCTTGCGGAAGATACTCGACACACTATAGGCTGGTATCCCCCTGTATTTCAGGATGTGCAGATAATTGTACCAGAACTCATACTTGATAAAGAATGCCATTTCGGGTCTCACCGTGCGCAGAAAACGCCGGGCGTTGCGGCTGGTGTCGAGCGGCAGATAGCATATAATGTCGGCACCCTTATAGTCCTTGCGCACCTCATAGCCCGACGGCGAGAAGAAAGTGAGCAGAATCTTATATTCGGGATGCTCGGCACGCATACGCTCCATAAGCGGGCGCCCCTGCTCAAACTCTCCCAAAGATGCGGCATGAAACCAAACGTAGCGTGCCTTCGGGTCAACCTTCTCCCTGAGTATCCTCAGAGCCTGATGCTGCCCCCGCCACATCTTCCTGACCTTATCGCTGAAAAGGCTGGCGATAATCACGCCAGCCATATATATGTATATGGCGATATTATAGACAATCATTTATCCTAACGTTTGGATTGCACGTTTCATACGACTGATGGTCTCTTCCTTGCCGAGGAAGGCTGAAATGTCGAACATTCCCGGTCCCTTGCCCTCACCGACGAGACACAGACGCCAGGCATTCATGATATTGCCGAGCTTGTATTCTTTGGCAGCTATCCACTCCTCCACAATCTTCTCCTGATTCTCAATTGAGAAGTCATCGATGCCCTCAAGCACACCGATAAGTTCGGTGAGCTGTGCTGCGGAGTCTTCCTTCCAGCGTTTCTTCACTGTCTTCTCGTCGTAGCTTTCCGGGGCAATGAAGAAGAACGAGCACAGCTGCCACAGCTCGCTTACAAAATTAACACGGTCCTTCATCATAGCGGCAACGGCTATCACACGCTCCTCGGTCTCATCAGGGCAGTGCTCCTGCACAATCGGGGTAAACAGCTTGCCGATTTCTTCGTTGCTCTTGGCAAGGATGTATTCGTGGTTGAACCAGATGCCCTTCTTATAGTCAAACTTTGCTCCTGCCTTTGAGCATTTCTCTATGTCGAACAGCGGCACAAGTTCGTCAAGGCTGTACATCTCGCGCTCGGTGCCGGGATTCCAGCCCAGCATGGCGAGGAAGTTAATCACAGCCTCGGGGAAATAGCCGCTCTCACGATATCCGCTCGACACCTCACCGCTCTTGGGATCGTGCCACTCCAGCGGGAACACGGGGAATCCCAGGCGGTCGCCGTCGCGCTTGCTCAGCTTACCCTTGCCCTCAGGCTTCAGCAGCAGCGGCAGATGGGCGAAACGGGGCATAGTGTCAGCCCAGCCGAAAGCCTCGTAAAGTAATACATGGAGTGGGGCAGAAGGCAGCCACTCCTCACCACGGATAACGTGGGTAATCTCCATAAGATGGTCGTCAACTATGTTTGCCAGATGGTAGGTGGGCAGCTCGTCGGCGCTTTTATACAGCACCTTGTCGTCGAGTATGTCGCTCATTATCTTGACATCGCCGCGGATAAGGTCATCAACATGCACAGCCACACCGGGCTCAATCTTAAAGCGCACAACATACTGGTTGCCCTCGGCAATAAGGCGCTCCACCTCCTCTGCCGGCATCGACAGCGAGTTGCGCATCTGCATACGTGTGTGGGCATCATACTGGAAATTCTGTATCTCATTGCGTTTAGCCTCCAGTTCCGCAGGAGTGTCAAAGGCGATGTATGCCTTGCCTGCATCAAGCAACTGCTTGACATATTTCTTATAGATGTCGCGGCGCTCACTCTGACGGTAAGGGCCATGGTTGCCGCCAAACGACACACCCTCGTCGAACTTTATGCCTAACCATTTGAACGATTCTATTATATACTCCTCGGCACCCGGCACAAAACGGTTGCTGTCGGTATCTTCAATTCTGAACACAAATTCGCCGCCATGCTGGCGTGCAAAAAGATAATTATACAATGCGGTACGCACACCGCCAATATGTAATGCTCCCGTAGGACTTGGTGCAAAACGCACCCTAACTTTTCTTTCTGTCATTGTTGTTTTTGCTTATTTGGGTGCAAAATTACTATATTTTTTTGATTTTTTGACTTTTTTTTCTGTTTATCTTCGTAGAAATGGATTTTTTTGTGTATTTTTGCAGTCAGAAACTCAATAACGCATAACATTTTTCACAATATGGGTAAATTTAACATCAAGCAGAACACAACATGGAAGAATATTCTTGTGCGTACCGCCATAGTGCTTTGTGCCACAGTGGCTATAGTAGCAATGATGCCTCGTGACAGCAACAGTTTTGTTCTTGTGGAAAAAGGAAAACCGTGGCAATATGCTGATTTCACAGCGCCATTCGATTTCCCGATATACAAATCGGAAGCCACACTGAAGGCTGAGCGTGACAGCATAACTGCTGCCCATACACCTTATTATATATATAATGCGGATGTGGAAACCACGTCAGTGCGACAGTTTCTGAATGATTTTCCCAACGGAATCGAGGGACTCCCTTCCAATTTCATCAGCATAATAGCAAACCGCCTGCATGCCGTCTACAAGCAGGGCATAATGCCGAGCGACGACTACGGCAAACTGATGACGGATACCACCAGCACTATCAATATGGTAAGCGGGAAAAATGCTTCACAGGTGAAAGTGAAGGACCTGCTGTCGACAAAGCGGGCTTACGAGCAACTGCTCTACGACGAGACCCTGTATCCCCATCGGCAACAGCTGCAGAAGTGCAACCTCAGCAACTATATATCAGCCAATCTACTGTATGACGAGGAGCGCAGCCGCACCAGCCTGAACGAAATGCTCAACAGCATCCCAATGGCTGTAGGGCAAGTACAGACCGGACAAAAGATTATTGACCGGGGCGAAATAGTGAGCGAAGGCAAGAAACTCATCATCGACTCGTATGTGTACGAAAATGAGCGGAGGGGCGGAGACAGCAATCAGTTTGGCACCACCACATGGGGACAGCTGATATTCGTGTTCATGATGCTGACACTGTTCACCACTTATCTCGGACTGTTCCGCAAAGACTATTTCGAGCATTCCCGGAATGCCGCAATGATGTACGCACTGATTATCCTGTTTGCAGTAATCACTGCAATAATGGTGCGCAACACTTTCATCCATGTGTACATCCTGCCCTACACGCTTGTACCCATTTTCATCCGCGTGTTCATGGACTCGCGCACTGCATTTGTCGCCCATGTCATCATGGTGCTTATCTGTGCGGTGATGCTTCAGCACAAGTTTGAGTTTATAATAGTACAGACTGTGGCAGGACTTGTGGCTATACACTCGCTGCGCTCACTTCAATACAGGTCGCAGCTGTTCCGCACGGCACTGCTCGTAACCATGGCGAGCCTGGTGATACAGTTTGCCCTCGACCTGCTCTATGTCACAACCATCAACAAGATTGACACCAACTGCTACCATTATCTCATTGTGAGCGGAGTGGCGCTGCTCTTCGCCTATCCCCTGCTCTATCTTGTGGAAAAGGTGTTCGGGTTTATCAGCGACATCACTCTTATTGAGCTCAGCAACACCAACAATGAGCTGTTGCGAAAGATGAGTGAGGTGGCGCCGGGAACCTTCCAGCACTCTATTCAAGTGGGCAACCTTGCCGCAGAAATAGCCAACAAAATTGGGGCTAAGAGCGAAGAAGTGCGCATGGGAGCATTGTATCATGACATAGGAAAAATTCTCTCGCCTGTGTATTTCACCGAGAACCAGACAGGAGTAAATCCCCACGACGGACTGCCATACACCGAAAGCGCGGCAATAATTATTGCCCATGTGACCGAGGGACTGAAGCTTGCCGACAAACACGGACTGCCACAGCTGATAAAGGACTTCATAGCCACACACCACGGCATGAGCAAGACCAAGTATTTCTATGTGAAATATAAAAACGAGCATCCCGACGAATATGTGGACGAACTGCAGTTCACATATCCGGGACCTAACCCGACCACCCGCGAACAGGCAATACTGATGATGGCTGACGGCGTGGAGGCGGCATCGCGCTCACTGCCCGACTATCGTGAGCAGACCATCCGCGACATGGTGAACCGTATGATTGACGGTATGCTCACCGAAGGATTCTTCCGCGAGTGTCCGCTGACGTTCCGCGACGTGTCCTATGCCAAGACAGTGCTGATAGAAAAACTCAAGACTATCTATCACACAAGAGTGAGCTATCCTAAATTGAATAAGGAAAATGATGAAAATGAAAAATAATAAAAGAATATAAAACAATGAAGAAATTTTTATTCGTAATTATAAGTATGGTTTCTGCTGTGGTAAATGCAACTTCTAATTTTTCTTTATATAAAGGAGTTTGGGCAAATGACAGCGCAGAGGTAGTGATAACCGATTCTATCTGTATTTATTATATTAAATCAGGAAGTACCATGCGGGCAACTTTGGAGATTCCATCGAAAAAGATATTGCGCACAACGGTTTTTTCTTCAAAAGGTTCTGTCACCTTTCCGTCTGATATCAAGCCGTTGGAAATAAGCAGGCATTCAGATAATTCGCTTAATATTTGCGGACAGATATTAAATAAGGTGGAAGACATCAGGACGGTCAAACCATACGACATGCCACAATGCATGTCTAAACTTGATGTTGGCAGATGTTTGCAACAATGGAGACTTGGTTCTGGATATGGGATATCGGGCGACATGATTTATTGTGAGATAAATACAAATCGCCATATGTTTGTCTATATGGTAAATCAGTCGATGGTTTACATCCGTGCGGCAGCAGCAAGAAACAACAACCATGGCACCCTGTTCTTTCAGAATATCCGCATGATGAAAAACCATAACACCGGGGAATACACAATGTATATTGAGCCAAACAACTTAAAGCGCTCACTTGATGACCTTGAAATTGACAACACGAAATTTCAGCCTAATTCCTGCACATTCAATCCTGACGGAGGAATATATTGGTCGCTTATATCATTTGAGCCGGATACCATCTTAATCAATGGCTGTGGAGAGACATATAAAGTAGAGCGTCCTAAGCTTGGATCGAATCTTGAATGGATTGAATACGTCCCATATTCAGAAAAAGATGTTTTTATGAAGTAAAACTAAGATAGGTGGAAAATCCGGAATATTGCACAAAACATTCGCTTTGTGCAATATTTTTTGCCAATATAGTTAATAAAATTTAATAGAATGCCCATAAATTCCGAAATATGGAACAATCTATGTAATTTTGCAGGCAAATAAGTATTAATTTTATTTAAGATGAAGACAAAAAGATTGTTTAGCTCAGCTGTTTTGGTTATGTCAGCGGGCATGGCGGTGGCAGGCGGACTGCTCACCAACACAAATCAGAATGCAGCGTTCAACAGAATGATGAGCCGTGAGGCTTCTATCGGAATCGACGGTGTCTATTCCAATCCTGCTGGTGTGACTTTTTTGGCACCGGGACATCATTTGTCGCTCAACTGGCAGATGGCAACACAAACAAGAACGGTAAGAAACACATATCCTTTGTTTCAGAACAACGAGAACAACAAGAGTACAGAGCGCCGCTTCCAGGGCGATGCCTACGCTCCCGTAATTCCCTCAATACAGTATGCCTACAACTGGGACAAATTCTCTTTCCAAGGCAACTTCGCCATAACGGGCGGCGGCGGCAAGTGTGAGTTTGACAACGGACTCGGCTCGTTTGAGAAGATTGTTGCCGAGACAGCGATGGGTGCCTGTGGTTTGGCTGGCGCAATAGACAATGTTACGGGAATGCCTATGTTCTCTTCCGATGCAATGTTCGGAAATACAGGCAAATACAGTTTCAACAGTTATATGCGCGGCCGTCAGTACTACTTCGGCCTGTCGCTCGGTATGGGTTATAAGGTGAATGACAACCTCGCAGTGTATGCTGGTGTGCGTGGTGTTTACGCCTCTTGCAACTATTACGGATATGTGAAAGACATTAAAGTGGGCAGCCTGCCGCTGTATCAGGTGCTCGACCCTTCAAAGTCTGACGCCGCCGACATAGAGCTGAACTGCGACCAGACGGGCATAGGCTTCACTCCTATCCTCGGCATCGACTATAAGACCGGCCGCTGGAACTTCTCCGCAAAGTATGAGTTCAAGACACGCATACGTCTGAAGAATGAGTCGGTAAACAAGACACCAAGCATCGGTAATCTTGACAGCAACCTGAAGAATGCGTTCATTGCCAATGGCGTGCCGGAGCAAACTGCAAACGCCATACTTAATGCCCCCACTGTAGTAGCTACAACAAAGGCACTCAAAGACCAGTTCAACACAAAACTTGAGGAGGCGGTAGGCGAGTACACCGATAATAAGAAAGTGGCACAGGACATTCCCGCACTGCTCACTCTCGGCGTTGGCTACAGCCCAATAGACCAGGTGCGCATCAACGCAGGTTTCCATTATTTCTTCGACTGTCAGGCAACATCCTACAATAACCGTAATAAGCTGCTCGACCGCGGAACAATAGAGTGGAACGCCGGTGTGGAAGTTGACGCATCGAAACTGATTACTGTGAGCTGCGGATGGCAGAACACCAACTACGGCATCACCGATGAGTATATGGATGACAAGTCGTTTGTGACAAGCTCAAACTCGATAGGAGCCGGCGCCTGCCTGCATGTGTCGCCAAAGGTGGATGTCAACATAGCATACTTCACCACACTCTACGGTCACAAGAGGGTTCCCGAGGAGGTTGACCTAATCTCAGCAAAGCCAACCTACACTGCCGACTACACCCGCACCAACAATGTGTTTGCTGTAGGCGTTGACTTCAGGTTTTAAGAATTTTGAATTACGAATTTTGAGTTACGAAACGTTAGTTCGACGAAGTCAATTATTCTCGCTTCGCTGCGATTATGAATTATAAAATTTTGAATTATTGCTGCGCCGAGATAGATTGACTTCGTCGAACGTTGTTTCGTGGTTTCCAATTCGTAACTCAATAACTCTTCATCGCAGCGAAGCGAGAACAATTCGTAATTCGTAACTCAAAATTCGTAATTTACAACGGATCTACATCATAGAATATCTGTAACGAGCTATACTGCTTGTCCTGCAACACCTGTTGCCGGGCAAGCAGTAAGTATTTTCTCACCTCCGTGGGATTGAGATTGTTCTCAATTTTCAGCATCAGCTTGCGTATGCACAGCGACTTTATTTTTGCCACGGCTGGTTTGTCGGGACCGAGCACACGGCCGCCGAACCACTGGCGCAGATAACCGCCCATGAGCGTTGCGGCGGAATTGACCGTAGCGTCATTCTTGTGTTTGAGATAAACGTATATCAGGCGGTGGAAAGGAGGATAGCGGAACAGCTGGCGCTCTGCCACAAGCGTGGAGTAGAGGGCATGATAATCGTTGCGCACCACCTGGTCAATCAATGGAAGGTCTTTGTTGCGTGTCTGGAGAATCACCAGTCCGCGCTTGCCTTTGCGCCCGGCACGCCCAGCCACCTGACTCATCATCATAAAGGCGTGCTCGTAGGCACGGAAGTCGGGATAGTTCATCATCGAGTCGGCATCGAGTATTCCCACCACGCTCACCTTGTCGAAGTCCAGTCCCTTGCTTATCATCTGAGTGCCTATAAGTATGTTTGTGCGCCCGGCGGCAAAGTCTGCTATTATCCTTTCGTAGGCATTCCTTGTACGGGTGGTGTCAAGGTCCATTCTCGCCACCGATGCCTCGGGAAATGTCTCACGCACAAAATCTTCAATCTTCTCCGTACCATAGCCGCGGCTCATCAGCCGCGTGTCCTCACAGCAGGGACATTTCGCAGGTATGGAATAGGTGTAGCCGCAATAGTGGCAGGTGAGTTGGTTGGTGGTCTTGTGCAGTGTGAGGCTCACATCGCAATTCTGACATCGCGGCACCCAGCCGCACTGTTTGCACTCAAGCATCGGGGCAAATCCGCGGCGGTTCTGGAACAGTATAGCCTGCTCGCCGCGCTCCAGTGCCTCGCGTACCTTATTTATTAATAGGGGTGAGAATGCTCCCTGCATCATCTTGCGGTGGCGCAGGTCGCGTATGTCCACCACCTGTATCTCTGGCAGTTCTATTCCGCTGTAACGCTGTTTCAGCTCCACCAGTCCGTAGCGTCCAGTCTGTGCATTGTGATAGCTCTCCATCGACGGGGTCGCTGTGCCGAGCAGGGTCTTTGCCCCATACATCTGTGCCAGCATTATGGCTGCGCTTCGGGCATGATAGCGTGGCGCAGGGTCCTGCTGCTTGTACGATGTCTCGTGTTCCTCGTCCACTATCACCAGTCCGAGGTTCTGAAACGGCAGCAATGTTGCGGAGCGTGCTCCGAGTATCACGTCATATGGATGTCCCGACAGCTGTTTCTGCCATATCTCCACACGCTCGGCATCTGAATATTTCGAGTGGTATATTCCCAAGCGGTTGCCAAACACCCGTTGCAGCCTTTGCATTATCTGCACGGTGAGTGCAATTTCGGGCAACAGGTAAAGCACTTGTTTGTGCTCGTCGATTGTCTTTTGTATCAGGTGTATGTAAAGCTCGGTCTTGCCGCTCGATGTCACTCCGTGAAGCAGCGTGATGTCTTTTTTTATAAATGAGAAAAGGATTTTGTTGTATGCCTCCTGCTGCGGTTCGTTCAGTGGTTTTATGTTCTCGGGGTGCGGCTCACCGCCATTGTTCAGCCTGCCAACCTCCACCTCGTAAGTCTCTAAGATTCCCCGCTTCACCACCTGGTTTACTATTGTCAGTGAGGCGCCATGCTGGTTCATCAGTTCCTCACGGGTAATCTCTTGCGGTTGCTCGTCGCACACGTTCCCCCTCAGAGTGTCCCAATGCGACAGCGCAAGATAGTCGATGAGTAGCTGTTGCTGTTTTGTTGCCTTTGCCAGCATGTCAATGGCTATATGCAGTGCCCTCTCGTTGCGAAACTGCTGTGCAAGTCTTATATACAGCTCTGTCTTTGGCTTATACCCGTCCTCGGCTTTCAGTCCCGACGGCAGTGCCGCCTTATACACCTCGCCTATCGGCGACATATAATACTGTGCTATCCACTGCCACAGCCGCCACTGTCTGTCGAGTATCATCGGCGCATCGTCGAGCACCTCGTCAACATCCTTCACCTCATATCCTTTTGGCTTCTCGTCGTGCAGCCGCACCGCTATGCCGACATAGCGCTTGCTCTTGCCAAAGGGCACAAGCACGCGCACTCCAAACCTTACACCGTCAGCCTTATTCTCCGGCACCGAATATGTAAACGTGCCCTCAAGCGGCACGGGAAGTATCACATCAACATATCTCATGCTGCAAAAGTACAGTTTTTTTTTCGCATTACCAAAAGAAGAAAGAAGAAATTATGTCGCAAAGAATTTTCTGTCCCAACGACATTTCATCATTAAACGAAAAACAATCCATCATTCAACGTTAATTATTGTAATATATTTGGACAATATTAAAAAATGTTGTATTTTTGCAGAAAATAAAAAAATATTATATGCCTGAAATAAGTAGATTTTATGGAATAATCATTTATATGTATATGAATGAGCACAATCCGCCTCATTTTCACGTATGGTATGAGCAGTACAAAGCCATCATTACGATAAAAGACGGCATAATAACAGGCAGTCTTCCAAGACGCGCCCTAAATCTCGTATATGAATGGTTAGATCTTCATAAAGAAGAATTGCTTGAAAATTGGATAAGACTGACAAAATATGAGTCACCAGTAAAAATTGAGCCACTAAAATAACATCGAATATGGATAAGATATTGACTGTAACACAGGCTGAATACCTGAATGGCTATACTTTAGCCATTCTCTTTAACAATGGAGAAAAGAAAACGTTTGATTTCTCGACATTGTTAGACAAAGGAGTATGCAGCAAGCTGAAAGATAAAAACTACTTTAAAAATTTCACTATTGACCCGTTTTCCATTGACTGGAATAATGAAATTGGCTTCGCTCCTGAGTTCCTATACGAGAATGGTGTGTCATGCAAATAGAAATTATTGTTTTATGAGATATAGAATTATTCTTCTTTTATTGTTTCAAGCGCAAGTATCATATATTTGTGCTCAAGAAGCAAACGCAAATGATTCTATTATAGAAAATAATTCTATGATACAAAGCATTAGGGAAACGGCTCCGCAGCAAAAATTTACTGAAGAATATCCTTCTATACCATACAACATCTTAAAAAGTCAGATAATCATGCCATACGAATGCAGTGGCATATACCTCCCGCATCCGTATATTACTAATGAAGCCATTGATAATTTATACAATTCCGCTTCCGACGTGTTCATGCTGAATAATATTGCCAATACTTATAAGTATGACTCCCCTTATTCAGGAATGACATCAATAAACATAGCCAGAAATATTGCCCTGACAGCCACTGGCTCATATAACAGCTATATCGGTTTGATGGATATGCGCTCAGCAGCCATAGGTACACAATATCAATTGGGAGGAATGACCATTAGCGGAGGCGTTGCCGCCAACAGATATTTATTCTTCGGTAGAATATTTTCGCAATACGGATTATCGGCTCAACTTGATTATAAAATGAATGAGAATTTATCTCTCACTTTGTTTTCCGATTATTTCAATTCCAACCCATTCCTTGGCATGGGAGCTTTTCCATATATACCCACAACACGATATGGAGGATATCTGACAATAGGAAACAGTCGCCTGAGCATGAATGTCGGAATGCAACGGCGTTATAACACCATATATGGGAGAATGGAAACTGTCCCCATTGTCACTCCGTCATTTAAAATATCAAAGAAAATCAAAATTGAACTTCCTCTGGGTGACTTGACAAAACATATACTTACAGAAATATTCTCTAAAAATCAAAAAATAGCTCCACCTCCTCAGCAACGGTAATTTTCCAAGAGTTATCTATTTCCAAAGCAAATAATTGAGGATAATTTTATTTTGCATCCATGATGCAATATTTCATGAACTTGGGTGTTTCAAATATAGAAAAAACAATTTAAATAAATACAATTATGAAAGCCAAAAGTTTTTTCGGAATGCTGTTCGTGGCATTCCTTACTGTAACAGGGGTGACGGCCTGCAGCGATGACAAAGAGCCAGAGACGCCTGCGTTTGTTGAAAATGCCCGGATTCTGGAAGAGGGAGAGATTCTTTCTCCCGGAACAATCGTGCATCTGGAAGGCAGAGGATACCTTGATACTGACAATGTGATTCTGGATTTCTTTTGGGAAACAGGAGACAAGCTCATCTCAGAAGGATTTTACAAAGGATATTATGCTAAAATCATATCTAAGTCATCCGATGGAATGACGATACAAATGCCATACAGAAAACCGGCTTCCCGCGTGGAGATAAATCTCATGCGTCAGGGTAAGATGATGAATATCGGCAGTGTAAGTCTCACCGACGGTCTTACTCCCCAAGAACTTAACCTGTATGGCATATACAATGCGACTAAAATCGAGACATCCCTTGAAAGACAGATAACAAGGTGGCTGAATGGAGACAACGGCACAAGTGATTTGCAGTCATGGGCATTGAATCCGCACCCTGATTTTCATTCAGCCGTGGGGGTATATCGGGCATACGGTATTTGTGGATTATCAAAAGAAAATGATAATCAGTATCCGTTTTTCTTCGATTTATGCACACAAGAATGGAATAAACTTAGTGATATAAATACGATTGCATTGTTCAGTAATGGAAATGCAATAGGAGCCATACAGAGCGGTGACGGCAAGTTATATGGAGCCAGTGATATTTCGAGCAGATTGGACCGTTCTGATAATTATTTATGCTCAAGGGCATCGTCGCCACAACCTCCCATGAGATTTACATTGCCTGATGGAGTAGAAGCCGGACAATTCGGCGAGTATCCCGGAGCATACACATCCAAGGGCGTGCTGTTATCAGCAAACAAAGGAAATGGGAAATGGGTTCCTGTATTATTCCATCCTAATAATGGCTTTATGGCATTAGAGGAGATTGACGCAGAAAGACTTATACCATTTTCAGTGCGTCCAACTACAAAAAATGAAAGCGAAAAGTCACAATGGATATCTGGCTTCATAGTAGTAAGAGATGAAAGTGAAAACGGCTGTATGAGTTTATTATATGTGATAGATGACAACATGTCTTTTGCAAAAGAGCCGGTTGCCTCATATCCAAACAAGGCTTTATCAGCAGCTGCTAATCATGATAGACCTGGGACTCTGACTGTTCATTTTGAAGCAAACCGTAGCGGTAATGTCACATCCGAATACTTATTTGAGAAACAAGAATGGTCTCCAATCAATGTATTGGGTTCATTTGATGAAATTGTATGGATTAACTGACTTGGAATTGCCGTAGAAGATGCACTGTGTGCTCTCTCGATATTCTAATCATATATCGCAACTGACTTATACTAGAAAAAGTTGTCACTTTCGGAGCCCCAAAAGAAGTGACAAT
>JAUNSB010000159.1:0-4044 GCA_030539375.1 Prevotella sp. | reverse complement strand
CTGAACATTAAATTTTTTGTTGTGGAGTATACAATTAGACGATTTTACAATTTGTTAGACAATACGTTAACTCGTCTATTTGTCTACTCGTCAACTTGTCTACTTGATTACTTGGTTTTCATTTTGACACATTTAATCTACATCATTCATAGCTTTCCATTACGGGAGTCCTGTTAAAGACGGCTCTTCTCGTCATTTCCCGCGCCAGTGCCTTTATACTTGCTGCGGGTGGCATTGAAGGTGTAACGGACAGTGAGACTGACGTATCGGCTGTCGCTGTAGTTGTCGCGGAGGAAGTGCAGATACTGTCCCTGCCAACGGCTCTTGTCCCACGAAGTCTTCAGCACGTCGTTGGCATTTACGAATACCGACAACTGATTGTTAAGAAACCCTTTGTAGAGGGAGAAGTCGAGCTGCGAGCGGGAATATATAAGATTATTATCCGCATATCCACGCCCCCAATAGTTCCAGTTGATACCAAGGTTGACGCCCCAAGGCAGGTGAAGACTGTTGTTCAACTTCAGCCGCCAGCGCGGACGCTCCATGCTGACACCTTCCACGCCCAGCTGCGAGGCGTCAAAAAACTGCTTCTCAACGCCCACACTCCAGTTGGGCTCCCAGAAATCGAAGAACTTGCGGCTTGCGCTGAGCATCACGCTCAGATTCTGGTTGTCGTGCATGTTCATGAAACTATGTGCATAGGCATCCTCTCCGTAAGGCTTGTCAAAGTTTATTATGTCGTCGGTGTTCATCGTGTATGAGGCATACAGGCTCACGAACTTGTAGGTGGCATTCGCCTCAATGACATGGCGCTTTGAAGGACGGAGCAGCGGATTGCCGCCCTCGTAGATATAGCGGGTGTCGAACTGCGTATAGCTGGAGAGATTGTTGTACGATGGACGTGTTGTGCGCATGGAATAGCCCAAACGAAGCTGAAACTGGCTGCCGCTGTAACCTATGCCTACGTTAGGAAACAGGTTGGAATAGCGGCGGCTCTGTTCGGCAACCCATGTTCCATGGTCGTAATAGTCGGAAACGGTGTGCTCATAACGCAGACCTGCCGTGGCAATCCAGCTGCCCAACTGCACATCGTAGCCTGTAAAGGCGGCAAAGGTGTTCTCGTCTATCAGGTCGTCGGTGTGCGACTCCACACCTCCCGTTCCGTCAAACATTCCTGTGCGGCGTGTGTCAGAATGCTCATAGCCCGCGCTCAGCTCTCCCTTCCACAGCGGCAAGGTGAGCAGCAGCTTTGAGGCAAGCATCCTGGATCGGTTGCGGGTGTCAGAACTTACGGTTTCGGCTTTCGCTCCGTTCTCCGTCACCTGCATCAGCTGCATGGTGCGGTCTTTCCGCCGCATATAGTCGGCGTTGAAGTCAATGCCTAATTTGCCGACGTGTCCCGTGTAGTAGGCATTCACGCTGTGGGTGCCGCCAAACGGCATCCGCACCTTGGAATTGTAATTCAGCATCGAGCCGGTGCCATCCGTGAAGACATCCTCGCAGTCCATATCAAGAACACCATTGCCCTCGCTGCCCTGAAAACTGTAGCGGACACCGGCAAAGTTATCCTTGCCGAAATCATAGTTGGCAGAAAAACTGGCATACACATCGTTGGGGGCATCAAAAACAAAATCATTGAGGCTGGCGTTCTCCTCCACCTTATTATATACAACAGCCTGCGTCTCCTGCTCCTGCACCTGGGTCATCTTAGAGAGATAGACATCCGCATTCAGGTCCAGACCTCCCTTGCGGTAGTTCAACTGCGTATCCTCCCAATAATTCTCCCGCCGTGCCTGCCTGTACTGCGCCTCCACCTTGCCGCTCAGTCCGTCACCGGCTTTCCTTATGGTGGTTATCTTGATAACTGAGTTTACCTCTGCCGAATAGCGTGCTCCAGGATTAGTGATTACCTCCACCTGCTTAATCTCGTCGGACTTAATCTGCGTCAGCTCGTTGCTGTTGCGCACCTGTCTGCCGTTGATGTAGATGAGCGGCGTCCCCTGTTTGCCAAATACCGTGAACGCCCCGTTTCTGCCGTCAACATTCGGGAGCAGCCCCAGCACGTCGGAGGCTGTTCCTGCCGTGGCGAGCGAAGTGCCCTGCACAAGAGTCATCATGCCTTCCCTGCCCAGCTTATGGACAGGACGCACGCCCCTGACCACCACCGCGCCTATCGACTGCGTCTCGGGGTGCATGCGTATCACGCCGATATCTCCAAACTCCCTCACTTGCCTAAGCACGGTCTTATATCCTACGAATGTGACGCGCAAAAGAACGTCATGCACGGCACAAGGAATGACAAAACGTCCGTCGGCATTGCTCACGCCGCCATTTACAAACGAAGAGTCTGCAATGCTGAGCAGCGACACGTTGGCAAACTCCACAGGCAAGCCCTGCTCGTCGACAACACGCCCCAGCAGCTTGGTCCTGTCTTTCTGCACACACTCCACGCTGATGATGCTGTCGAGCTGTGTTATCTGCATCGGATAGAATCCCACCACCTCGCGCACTGCTTCGGGAATGGTTTTGTTTTGCACATTGGCTGTGACTACAAAGTCCTCCAGCTCATTGTAGATGAAGTTGATGCTGTAGCGCTTGGAAGCCTTGTTGAGAGACACCAGCACATCCGACAGCGACGTGTTCTTGTAGCTGCGGCTCACCTTCTGCGCCTCAACGCATATTGCAAGAGGCAACAGCAACAGAGAAAAAATCAGTCTTTTCATGTCTGTCCTCCTTCCCTACTCCACGACGATGCAGCCGTCAACAATGCTGACGCTCACCTGATTGAACATATTCAAGGCTTCTGCCACCTTTGCCGGACTGTCCTGCGGATTCCACCGGAAGTAGAGTCTCACCGCCTTTGACTTCTCACTGCGGAAGTCGACCTTCAACATATAATGAGCAGCCAGCTCGCTTACAATCTGTTCCAGCGCCACGTTCTCAAACTGGCGTGGCCGCACGGTCACGGTGTCACGCTTCTCTTCCGTCTGCATCATTGCCGGCTTGTCTGCGCCGACGGTCTCCGTCACCCCAGTCTCAGGCGCTTCTCCTTTGTACTGCATACCGTTTATGTAGACCGCGGCGTATGCCATGCCCGAAAGCACAGCCACACCCGCCACCGTGGCAGCCAGCTTGCGCCATTTTCTAAAAGCAACAGCCAAGGCAGAGATTTTTGTGCCGGACGCGGGATAGTGCCTGTCAGCAAACCTCTCCCATTCTCCATTCATCACCTCGTCAGCCACCCGTTCTGCTTTTCTTACCTCAAAAGCCTGATTTGCCTCAGTCATAAGCTGATAGAGCTCACGGCATTCCCCGTCAGCCAAGAGCTGCTCCAGTTCTTGCTCCGAATAATTCTCGGGGTGCTCTGTCATATCGAGCAAAAGTTCCAGTTTATCCTTTCCTTCAATAGTCATAACCGTCATTTTTTAATTGTGATCTAATTTTGCGAAGCGCTTGAGAAAGATGTTTGTAAACGGCAGGAATGCTGATGCCCAGCTCCCCGGCTATCTCCTTATACTGCATGCCTGCCTCAAACCTCATGCGGAACACTCTGTAACATTGAGGCGCAAGGCTGGTTCCGGCATATCGGAGAATAGCCTGCAGGCGTTCCTCATTTTCTCCGACAGGCGAGGAACAGGCTGAAACATCCATAGGGTAAAGCCTCCGCATCCTTTCCTGCACACAGCGGTGACTGATAATGTCGCAGCATCTGTTGCGCACACCCGTCAGGAGATATTGCTGAATCTTGCCGGCAGCAGGCTGAAGGTCGCTGTCCAACAGCCGGGCAAAGACTTCGCTCACCACATCCTTACTTTCCTCGTCATCATGCAAGATACCTCTGGCCAGACGGTACATCGCCCCGTAATGACTGCGGAAAAGCTGTTCCATTTTTTCTTTCTTAAACATATTCGTTCTGTCTTTGTTCTACTGTTATGACGGTCAAAGAAAGATTTTTATAACCCTTATTTCTTTTTTTTCCTGGTGAAAAAAATTTTTCGTCCGACAATTCAAAAAAATTATCCGGATAATCTGATAAAATTATCC
>JAUNSB010000062.1:0-24998 GCA_030539375.1 Prevotella sp. | reverse complement strand
TGCCCATGTTCACCAACTTCTTGTTGCTGTAGGGAACGTCGGCAACCATTGCCTTAAGAATCTTCATCGCCTCGTCAACCCTGCCGTAGTTCAGGGCATTCAAAAGTTTGCCCTGCTCTGAAGACACTTCACTCTGACTGCGAAGCGTCAGGGCAGGAATGACAACATCGTACAAAGCCTGACGTATCTCATTGTTGGGAATACCGAGATAATAGCCGTCGTTATCAAAATCTTTGATGGTGAGATAGCCCGACTGATAAAGGAACAGATTTGCACCGCCGCCAGTGACATCGGATGATTCCAAGATATGCTTCAGGGCGTATGTCCTTTCAAGGTTTTCCACCTCTGTTTCAAGATTATCCACAAACTTAGGCAAAAGAGATGTGGCTCCCGATGAAGCCCAGAAATTGCCTGTCCTGCCCTGCGCAAGAGCAATGACAAGGCTGTACGGATTATAGACATCCACCATATTCTCTTCACTGAAATGATAGCCGTCATAGTTATATTTCAAATTCTCGAAAGTCTGCTCCACAGTCCAGCCGTTCTTATTTGCCATCGCCTCAATCTCTGGCATGAAGTTGTCGCGTATCTCCTGCTTGGTGATGCCGCATATCGTTGCATACTGCGGCATGAAACTGATGTTGGTGAGATTGTTGAGCACGGAGAACAGCGAAATCTGCGTAAACTTGGTGATGCCCGTGAGGAAAACGAACCGCTCGTATTGCATGCACGACTTCAGTACGGCAAACACCTCGCGGTAGATGGCAGTGCAAGCCTCGTGTTCAGGAGTGTGCCAGGAGTGTTGCAGCGGAGAGTCATACTCGTCGATGAGAATGGCTACGGGTGTCTCACCCTCATTGCTTGTTGTAATGAGTATATTTTCAAAGCGCACGGCAAGACTGTCATCGTTGTATGTCTCAACACCATATTTCTTTTCCAGTCTCCTAAATGCCGAATTGAGATAACTTCTCAGGCTTTCCGGTGTGGCTCCCGCATTGCTCATATCCAAGCGTATGACAGGACTTGCTTTCCACTCCTTCTCCAGCTCCATGATTTTCAGTCCTTCAAAAAGTTCCTTGCGCCCCTCGAAGTAACAGCGCAGTGTATCAACAAGCAGAGACTTGCCAAAACGGCGCGGACGGCTGAGGTAGTTGAACATTCTGCCGTTAGCCAAGTGCCAAACCAAGTCGGTCTTGTCTACATAAACATAGTCTCCCCGCCTTATCATGTCGAAAAACTGTATGCCCTCAGGCAGCCGTCTCCCATTGTTTTGTGTAAAATAGTCTGTCATAGTCGCTGCGTTATTGAACTTTTCTGCGTTATTTTCTGCAAATTTACAAATAAATGGGTACAGAACAAAATATAAAATAAAATTTTAATATTTTTTGTTTGTTTCTTTTGCTGTTTCATAAAATATATGCTAACTAAGACGGTAGTCCATCGGAGTCATTCCCGTCAGCCGTTTGAAATACTTGCAAAAGAAACTGGCGTTTGGGAAATTCATATCGTAAGCTATCTCCGCCACCTGCTTGTCTGTGTAGCGGAGCTGCACCTTAATGGCATTTATCGTAGCCTCATCAATCCAGTGCTTTGCCGACTTGCCGCTGACATTCCTGACAATGGTGCTCATATAGCGCGGAGTGACACACAGATGCGAGGCATAGAAGTCGAGCCCATGACGCTCTGCCGCATACTGTCCCACAAGACGTATAAATCCTGTGAACAGCTGCTGCTCACGTGATTTTGTGTTTTCCTGCATCACCTCACTCTTCTCCCACAGATAGCTGATGTGGGTCATCATGGCGCCAACGAGCTGCAGCACAACCTGAGATGACGATGCCTGATGTTTCAGACTATTATATATAATAAGGTGCATGCCGTCGAGATATTCTATCTCAGAGGGAGTCAATGGTAAAATGAAGTTCTGTAAATGACCGTCGAACGCCTTGGGCATGACATTGCCAACAGCCAGCCGCAGCAACTCATCTGACATGCTGAGCACAAAAGCCTGAATGCCGTCGCTAACATCTGTTATCTCCGTAACAACATATCGCCCCACAAAAACCATCGTACCGGCCTCCACCCTGTGGCTCACCATATTTACACTGACATTCACATAGCCCTTTTGCAGCACGAGGATTCTTATCTCGTCCATCATGAACGGCTGCGAGAGGAAATGGCGGGCAAGCTCATTAGACCATAACCTCGCCATTGCAAGATTATTGGTGACATACGATCTGATGCGCTCATCGTCAAACGTACCGGCAAGCTCACGCAAGGATGACAAGGTGAGCCGCCTCAAATTATCTTTTATCATTGGTAAATGTTCCTTTTGTATGCTAATTCTTTGCAAAGATAATCATTAAAATGTAATAATCAGCATTATATACGCATTTTTGTACAAAAAGAACATTTATTTCTCTACAAAGATAATGCTTGAATGGAAAACTATTCGTAATTTTGCAACCAGATAATGAATTAACATAATAAACATGAAACATTCAAGACTGATTTCAACTGCCATTGGACTGGCGATGGCAATGATAGCCACTGCACAGACCACGCTCAATGACTGCCAGAAGTGGGCTGCGGAGAACTATCCGCTATTGAAACGCTATGAGCTGCTGCAGGCTACTACCGACTACACCGTGGCAAACATCAACAAAGGATGGCTGCCGCAACTGTCGGCTGGGGCTCAGGCTACGCTGCAGAGTGACGTGATGTCGCTGCCCGATGGACTCAAAAGCATTATGTCGCAGGCAGGATACAACGTTAAGGGACTGAAGAAAGACCAGTACAAGGTGGCTATTGACGTGAGCCAGACGATATACGACGGCGGAAGCATCAAGGCGGCAAAACAGGCGGCACGTGCTGAGGGCGAGGCGAAAGCAAGGCAGAACGATGTGGATATGTTTGCCATAAGGGACAGAGTGAACAACCTCTTCTTCGGCATACTGCTCGCCGAGGATAAACTAAAGCTGAACAGCGACCTGCAGCAGCTGCTTCTTGACAACTGCCGCAAACTGGAGGCTATGGTGAAAGGGGGAACAGCAACAAATGCCGACCTTGACGCAGTGAAAGCAGAATATCTGAATGCCCGCCAGCAGCAGGTGGAGCTATCGTCGGCAAAGAACAGCTATGTGAGGATGCTTGAGATATTCACAGGCAGACAGATTGAACAACCATTAAAAAGACCGGAGGCTGCTGTGCCTGAAGATATCAGCACACAGCGTCCGGAACTGTCGCTCTTCAATGCGCAGACAAGACAGCTGAATGCACGCTCAGCGCAGCTCGACGCAGCCATCCGCCCACGGCTGAGCCTCTTCGCACAGGGGTACTACGGTTATCCCGGCTACAACATGTTTGAGGATATGTTCTCGCACGACTGGAGTCTCAACGGTATGATTGGAATGAGGCTGAGCTGGAACATCAGCAGTCTTTACACTCACAAGAACGAGAAGCGCAAACTTGCAACTGCAGCAAATGAGATTGAGAACGCCCGGGATGTGTTCCTATTCAACAATCGTCTGCAGACAACTCAGGAGAGGATGGCGGTGGAGCGCTACCGCAGGATAATTGCCGACGATGATGAGATAATCCAGCTCAGGACATCTGTAAGACAGGCTGCGGAGGCAAAGCTATCGCACGGAATAATAGACGTGAACGGACTGTTGCAGGAGATAACACGCGAGAACACGGCACGCACACAGCAGTCAGTGCATGAGATTGAAATGCTCAAGGCTATTTATGAGCTTAAGGATAAATTAGGTATCAAGAATTAAGGATAAAAAATAATTTGATATGAAAAAGAAAAATATATTAAGCCTTTGTGCCGCCATTGCGGCATTCACGGCATGCTCATCGGGCGAAAAGGATTACGATGCCTCAGGAGTGTTTGAGACCACCGAGGTCATTGTATCGGCAAAGACAACAGGAGAGATTCTCTCACTCAACGTAGAGGAAGGTCAGGATGTGAAGCGTAATGAGATGCTCGGATTGATTGACACCCTGCAACTCTCACTGCACGACCAGCAGTTGGCTGCCAATCAGTCGGCAGCCGACAGCAAACGGTTGGATGCAAACCGGCAGGTGGCTTCCATTCGCCAGCAGATAATCAACCTGCAAAAGGAGAAGAAACGCTTCTCGGATTTATTGGCAGCAAATGCCGCAACACAAAAACAGGTGGACGACATCAGCTATCAGATAGAAGTATTGCAGCGACAGCTTTCCGCCACGCAGGAACAGATAGGCAGCAACAACCAAAGTGCAGGCAACCAAAGCATGGGCATAAAAGCACAGCGGGCACAGACAGAAGATCAGATTCGCAAGGCACACATAACCAGTCCCATAACAGGCACTGTGCTCACAAAATATGCAGAGCAGGGAGAATACGCCACTCCCGGCCGGGCACTGTTCAAAGTGGGAGACATAAGCAGAATGAGACTCAGGGCTTACATCACCGCACCACAGCTCACCACACTGAAGGTAGGACAGAAAGTAAAGGTATTTGCCGACATGGGCGAGACTGAAAGCAAGGCATACGAGGGCACCGTGGAATGGATTTCTGACAAGGCGGAGTTTACGCCCAAGACCATACAGACCCGCGACGAGCGTGCCAACCTTGTGTATGCCATAAAGGTGGCAGTGAAGAACGACGGGATGATAAAGCGTGGAATGTACGGCGACGTGAAGTTTTAATTATGAGCATTGTATCTGTTAACGGTTTAAAGAAGCATTACGGTAAGGTCGACGCCCTCCGCGGCATCAGCTTCGACGTGGACGAGGGTGAGATATTCGGCATCATCGGTCCCGACGGTGCAGGCAAGACCACGCTCTTCCGCATACTCACATCACTGCTGCTTGCCGATGACGGAACGGCAAGTGTGGACGGACTCGACGTAGTGAAAGACTACAAGGAGATAAGAAAGCGCATTGGCTACATGCCGGGACGGTTCTCGCTCTATCAGGACCTTACCGTAGAGGAGAACCTGCGCTTCTTCGCCACCATCTTCAACACCACCATCGAGGAGAACTACAGCTTAGTGGCGCCGATATACCGCCAGATAGAGCCGTTCAAGACACGCAGGGCTGGCAAGCTGTCGGGCGGCATGAAGCAGAAGCTGGCACTGAGTTGCGCTCTCATACATGCTCCAAGGGTGCTGTTTCTCGACGAACCTACGACGGGTGTTGACCCTGTGTCAAGGAAGGAGTTTTGGGATATGCTCGGGCAACTGAAGGCAAAGGGAATAACCATCATCGTCTCCACTCCTTATCTTGATGAGGTCAGGCGTTGCCAACGCATCGCCTTCATCAACAACGGTGAGATTCAAGGCATTGGTGAGCCGGAGGAGATTCTGCGGCGGTTCTCCGACATCTTCTGCCCTGCCCCACTGTCGCACGATGCTGCTCATGCGGAGAGGCAGAACGTGATTGAGGTGGAGCATCTTGTAAAGGCTTTCGGCGATTTCCATGCCGTGGACGACATATCATTCACAGTAAGCAAGGGTGAGATATTCGGATTCCTCGGCGCCAACGGTGCAGGCAAGACCACAGCCATGCGCATGCTCTGCGGACTGTCGCAGCCCACGGGCGGCAAGGCTACTGTGGCAGGTTACGACGCTGCATCGCAACACGAGAAGGTGAAACTCAACATCGGCTACATGAGTCAGAAGTTCTCACTGTATGAAGACCTGACCATTGACGAGAACATGAAGCTCTTCGGCGGCATCTACGGCATGAGCCGCAAGGAGATAAAGGCAAAGACCGCCGAGATGCTGGAGGAACTTGGACTGGAGCACGGGCGCAATACAATCGTGAGGTCGCTGCCATTGGGATGGAAGCAGAAACTTGCCTTTTCCATATCCATATTCCACAACCCGAAGATTGTGTTCCTCGATGAGCCCACAGGCGGTGTCGACCCTGCCACGCGCCGTCAGTTCTGGGAGCTTATCTACCGTGCCGCCGACCGCGGCATCACCGTATTCGTCACCACCCACTACATGGACGAGGCTGAATACTGCGACAGGGTGAGCATAATGGTGGACGGAAAGATTGAGGCACTCGACACCCCCGACAACCTCAAGCGGCAGTATAAGGCAGCAGACATGTATGGGGTATTTCTAAAACTGGCAAGAAAAGCTGAGCGAACATGAAACGATTTATAGAATTTGTACACAAGGAGTTCTTGCAGATATTCCGCGACACCCGCACAATGCTCATTCTACTGGTGATGCCCTTAGTGCTCGTGCTGCTCTTCGGCTATGCCATCACCACTGAGGTGAAGGACACCCGCGTGGCGGTGTTCGACCTGTCGAAAAGCCAGAAGTCGCAGCGCATCATACAAAGGCTTGACGCAAACAAATACTTTCATATAGCGGTCACCGCAAACAACTACGATGAGCTGCAGAGCCTTTTCCGCAGCAACAAGATAGACATGGCTCTTTGCATAGACGATGACGACAACGTGCAGCTGCTCATCGACGGCATGGAGCCCAATCAAGCAAACATGCGCAGCGGCTATGCCATGGGGGTGATCACTCAACACTCAACACTGAACACCCGTTTCCTCTACAATCCCCAGTCGAAGAGCGAGTATAATTTTGTGCCGGCAATCATCGGAATGATTGTGATGCTGCTCTGCACGCTGATGACCTCAATCTCGATAGTGCGCGAAAAGGAGACTGGCACGATGGAGGTGCTGCTCGCCTCTCCCCTGCCACCGGTTTACATCATTATCGCCAAGCTCGTGCCCTATTTTGTAATCTCCATCGCCAACCTCGTCACGATACTGCTTCTGGCTGTGTTCGTTCTCGGTGTGCCGATGGCGGGCTCACTGCCTGGCTTCATCGCCCTCTCATTATTGTATATCCTCGTGGCTCTCGCCCTCGGACTGCTCATCTCCACCTGCGTCAACAGCCAACTGGCGGCGATGCTCCTCTCGCTGCTCACCATCGTGCCCACGGTGTATTTCTCGGGAATGGTGTTTCCCATTGAGAGCATGCCCGAGGCACTGCAGAACATCCCGGGATTCATCCCTGCCCGATGGTATATGGACGCAGCCCGCCGCCTGATGATACAAGGAGTGGAGATGCACTATGTGGCTAAAAACTTTGCAGTGCTCGCCCTGATGCTTGTGGTGCTGTTGGCGGTGTCACTGTCACTTTATAAAAAACGACTGTAAAACATTATTATATATGCGACTGATTTGTCTGATAGAAAAGGAATTTAAGCAGATGATGCGCAACATCATTCTGCCCGTAGTGTTCGTTCTGTTGCCTGTTGCACTGATGAACCTCGTGCCCCGTGTGGCAACGCAGGAGGTGAAAAATCTCCGCATAAGCGTGGTGGATAACGACCGCAGCCCTGCCTCACGCCGCATTGTGGAGCGCCTGGCTGCATCAACATATTTCACCCTCAACGACTATTCATCCTCTTACCGTGAGGCAGAGCAATACCTCAAAAGCGGCGAGAGCGACTTCATCGTGGAGATTGCTCCTCATTATGAACGCGACATGGTGCGCGGCGAAGGTGGCGACATATTGATTTCCGCAAATGCCGTGAACGGAGTGAAGGCTGGTCTCGGACAGGTGTATCTGCAGCAAATTATAAACTCCTCACTCAACACTGAACGCTCAACACCAAACTCTCCTCACTCAACACTCCTCACTCAACACTCCACACCGAACACTCGTTTCCTCTTCAATCCCCACCTCGACTACAAGCTCTACATGGTGCCTGCCATCATCTCGCTGTTGCTTATTCTCACCGTGGGATTTCTGCCTGCGCTCAACATCGTGGGCGAGAAGGAAAAGGGCACCATCGAGCAGATAAACGTCACGCCGATAGGGCGCTTTGAGTTTATCTTCTCAAAGATGATTCCCTACTGGTGTGTTGGCATCATCATGCTGTTCCTCGCAATGGGTGCGGCAAAGGGCATCCACGGCATTGCCCCTGCGGGAGGTATCCCGGCAATCCTCGCCGTCACTTCACTGTTCATTCTCGTAGTGAGCTGTCTCGGCTTCATCGTCTCCAACTACAGCGACACCATCCAGCAGGCTGCCCTCGTGATGTTCTTCTTCCTCGTAATCTTCCTGCTGCTCAGCGGACTGTTCACCCCTGTCACCAGCATGCCGCAGTGGGCACAGACCATCACAGAATTCAATCCCATGCGCTACTACATCGAGCCTATGCGTATGGTATATATAAAAGGTAGTGATCTCAGCGAACTCATGCCCTACCTCCGCCGCCTCACCCTTATGGCAGCTGTGCTCTGGGCATGGGCTATCATCAGTTACCGCAAGAGTCAATAAGTAATAAGAAAAAAAGTAATAAACAATAAGTACTATTTCGCCTTTTGCAGCTCTATCCACAATTCATCAGCAAGATATTTATCACTTCTGCAATGCAAATCAGCCACTCCCTCTTCTATCAACTGCGAAGTCGTAGAATTATAATACATGTCAGCAGCCTCGTCAAGTCCCACGCCATAGCGTTCACCGAAAGCCTCAATAATTCTGGCTATTTTTCTGTCAAGAATCACCTGTCTGGATTTATTCATTTGATGTCATTGTATGATACACTTCCATATTATTCCAGCGCTCCTTTCCTTTTCATAAAATCAGTAATGTCATCCACGATATACGAACGTCCAAAAGTGTGTAGCACATCATATCCGGGCACAATATAATCATCTATCGTACCAGAGCTTTTCAATCTCCGATATACTTCTTGGCGCGAAAGATTAAGATGAAGAGCCACAGCCCCCACACAAAAAGTCAGAAACTCCAATACATCCTTATTCATAACACATTGATTATATTTTTTGCAAATGTACGAATAAACGAGCACAGAACAAAATATAAAATAAAATTTTAATATTTTTTGTTTCTTTCTTTTGTATATGCAATCCATCACCATTGACAAAACAAGCTGCATCTATTCGGCAATCATACATTTTTAATAAAAGGTGACACGTCACACCCAAACACCCTTGAAACACTGATAAACACTGGGATTCCGCGGGGTGTGACCTCTGCAATGAGGTCACACCCAATGTGGCACCCCCAACCACACCCCGACTTATCCACTGCGCGCAGGCAGTCCAACAAGTCGGACTTGTCAGACCTGTCAGACTTGTCGGACTATCTATTAAACATAGACAACAGCGTATTATAAAGCTAATCACCTTGGTGACTAAGGCTCGCCACCAAGGTGATTAACCCTCGTCACCAAGGTGACGAGGGTCTATACTTGTATAAAAGCATAAATAAATGCCTATACATCAATAATTTTGCGAATCAGTCTACATAATCATCCCAGCTTTCATCATAAGTATCATTCTCTGCTGCGCGGTAAATGGTGTCGCTTCCTGCCAATATCCGACAATCGCCGTCAATCTCGATTACCGTTATCTCGGGCTTGATATATTTCTTCTTTTCCATGATGTCGTGAATTATTTGATTATTACCTTTCTTGTTTTGTTTCCGCTCCTGATGATGTTCACGCCCTTTTGCAGCGAATTGATGCGGCGACCGCTCATGTCGTAATACTCGGCGTTGGTATCGTTGAGAGTGTCGAGGGCATCACTTATGGCAGTCGCCTCACCGTCGATCACGATGCTGCGCTGTGGAGCTGTGTTTGAGCCCGTCTCAGCAGGCACTATGTATGCGCGGAAAGGCTTTACTTTCATTGACGTCTTACCAGTAGCCTCCACCGTCCACATCTTATCCTGTTTTATAAACATGTGGTTACCTTTTTTTGATTCAGACAACGACACTCTGTTGAATGTTCCCGTGAGCCTGTCGCCGGAGCCTGCCGGCTCTATCGGCTCCTGTATCATCGCCGCGTCCCGGGTCGTGAATGTAATCTCTGCCCCAGCGGTGTTTGCCTTCACGAACACGGGCGTGCCTGCCGCGACTTCTGTTCCCGTGAGCTCCTGCAGGGTAATCTTGTCTGTATCCACACTCAGCAGGCCGTAGAACTTACATTGATATCCTGTTGTGCTGATTTTGTATGGCAGGCAGAGCGTGGTCCAATAGCAACCGCTTGGGAATTGCCGCGTGTAGCTCGCGCTCTTTGCCGTGAACGGCACGGGAGCCCAAAAATGATTGTTGTAATAGTCATCATCATAAAGGGTGATTTCCGCGTCGGTTTTCCAGGGGGCGCTGTCATTTTCTCTTGATATCTTGATATACTTGGATTCATCATTACTATTGTCATTCAGCCACTTTATCACCTTTTCGTTTTTCTTCTCTTCAACTGGGCTTCCACTGCAGCCACTATTGTTGCAGGGCTTAATGTATGAAAACAGATTCCTATGGCTAATGCCTTCATCGGGGGCATCTGACGGAACGGGCTCCGCACCTTCGTCGACATTATGCTCTATAGAGAGAGTTCCTGGTTTGGTGTTCGACCATCCATACACCACGAAGCACCGCTTTGAGGCATACACAATGTGGTTCTCTCCATTTTTCTTAAGCACAGGCGAATTGTCACCGCCCTCACCCAACTTCTGATACCACTTCCAGTTCGTCGCATCTGCAGGCACATCGCCGGCTCCACATTCCAGCGTGTTGCCGTTGAGCTGCCAGGCTACCTCGCCGCTTTCAAACTGCTTCGCAGACTTTTTGGTAACCCCAGAAACAAACAAATCTCTTGGATTCTCTACACAATCTGTCAGGTAATAACATGTGCTGATAATACCAGAATTATTTCCGCACACTCCGCCAACGTTAGTGCCTCCAGCAACTTTTCCAGTATTGTAGCAATTATTGATATTATTACCCGCGCTATTGGCTCCGCACACACCGCCGGTGTTAGTTCCCTCTCCAACGATTTTTCCAGAGTTGTAGCAATTTGTTATTATATTGCCATTACATCCGCACACGCCGCCGACAGAGCCTTTTTTTCCACAAACTGTGCCGGTGTTATAGCAGTTCTCGATGCTGCCATTGCTTAGTCCGCATACTCCGCCAGTATAAACAGATGATATACTAGACTTATTCCTGAAATAAGAGTCCACCACACCGACATTCATGACCTTGCCACCAGAGCCTACCAGTCCGAATAAGCCAACGTACATAGTACTACCATCGTAATATAGTCCTTTTATGGCATATCCCTGCCCGTCGAAGGTTCCTGTGTATGCTTTACCGGTACTTCCTATTGGAGTCCATTGATTTTCTGGTGTTGTGGTTACGGCTCCATCAGCATTAATCGTGATGTTATTTCCCGTATTAATATCCGCCGTGAGCACGGCACAAATGGATGTTTGTCCTCCGTTTACCAAATCGGCAAACTCTAAAAGCTGCGAATAATTCCCAATCTTATAGGGGTTAGTGCTTATACCATCACCTGTCTTTGTGACCGATACAGTTGTTTCATTCTCGGCTGCTACTCCCCCCCCGCAAGCCGTGGCGCAAGCGCCATAACGAATAACATCAGCACACATCGTGCAATGTTGTTTGTAGTTTGTCTCATAATTGTTTTTATTTATTTGATTATTATTTTGTTGCGAAGTTACTACTGCCGAGGCAGCTGTCACATTAAGCCACTGCAAAAATAATGAAAAAACGTTATTCAGACAAATATTTTGTCCGTTTTTTGTTTTTAGCCGGCATTATTTTCTTGAAAGCTGACAAAAACAAGTATTATTATCCACGGCACAGTGTCAACTCGCAAGAACGCAGTAGATTAAAAAGTGCAACGTTGGGTGTGACGTTGGGTGCCACGTTTTTCATGAGGTCACACCCCGCACAATCCCAATGTTTATCGGCGTTTAAAGGGCATTGGGGTGTGACATGGCACATTTGGATAAAAACTATATATTCCTAAAGATGCAACGGACGATACTATACAAAATTACTGATCGGAGACTTGCCCGAAACAAAGAATGCCCTTGCCGTTGTCGTCAAGTTCTATAGCGAGAGGAATCACCTCGCGGCTGTCACCCTTGAAAGGCTCGGCATATTGGTTAGCAAGAATCTGACTTTTTGCCGCCTCCAATCCGCCATTGTTCTGGAGTTTCAGCTCTATCACGTAGATGGCATTCATTGCCCACGCAACGATGTCGATGCGCCCGCCAGTCATCATGTGCTCCACCTCCACGCGCAGACCGATGGAACGGAATATACAGCTGATGATGAAACGGTAGCGCTCCTCCATACCCATGTTCACCAACTTCTTGTTGCTGTAGGGAACGTCGGCAACCATTGCCTTCAGCACCGTCATCGCCTCGTCAACTCTGCCGTAGTTCAGGGCATTCAAAAGTTTGCCCTGCTCTGAATGCACATCACTCTGACTGCGAAGCGTCAGGGCAGGAATGACAACATCGTACAAAGCCTGGCGTATCTCATTGTTGGGAATACCGAGATAATAGCCGTCGTTATCAAAATCTTTGATGGTGAGATAGCCCGACTGATAAAGGAACAGACTTGCACCGCCCCCAGTGACATCGGATGATTCAAGAATATGCTTCTGTACATATGTCCTTTCAAGTTTTTCAACCTCCGTTTCAAGGTCATTCACAAATTTTGGCAACAAAGATGTGGCTCCCGATGAAACCCAATAGTTGCCAGTCTCACCTTGTGCAAGAGCAATAACAAGGCTGTAGGGATTATAGACATCCACCATATTCTCCTTGCTGAAATGATAGCCGTCGTAGTTATATTTCAATTTCTCGAAAGTCTGCTCCACAGTCCAGCCGTTCTTATTAGCCATCGCCTCAATCTCTGGCATGAAGTTGTCGTGTATCTCCTGCTTGGTGATGCCGCATATCGGTGCATACTGAGGAATGAAGCTGACATTGGTGAGATTGTTGAGCACGGAGAACAGCGAAATCTGCGTAAACTTGGTGATGCCCGTGAGGAAAACGAACCGCTCATACTGCATGCACGATTTCAAAACGGCAAACACCTCGCGGTAGATGGCTGTGCAAGCCTCATGTTCAGGAGTATGCCATGAATGCTGTAGTGGCGAATCATACTCGTCAATAAGAATGGCAACAGGACATTTCCCCTTTTGGCTTGCTTTCTTTAAGATACTTTCAAAACGCACGGCAAGAGGGTCGCCGTCGTATGTCTTTACCTCATAGTCTTCCTCAAGTTCTCTGAAAGCATAATTGAGATAACCTCTAAGGCTTTCCGGCGTGGCTCCGGCATTGCTCATGTCGAGCCGGATTACAGGACTTGGTTTCCACTCCTTCTCCAGCTCCATGATTTTCAGCCCCTCGAAAAGTTCCTTGCGACCCTCGAAGTAACAGCGAAGCGTATCAACAAGCAGAGACTTGCCGAAACGGCGCGGACGGCTGAGATAGTTGAACATCCTGCCGTTAGCCAAATGCCAAACCAAGTCGGTCTTGTCTACATATACGTAATTGCCCCGCCTTATCATGTCGAAAAACTGTATGCCCTCGGGCAACCGTCTTCCATTGTTTTGTGTGAAATAGTCTGTCATAGTCACTGCTTTGTTGAACTTTTCTGCATTATTTTCTGCAAATTTACAAATATTACTGATCGGAGACTTGCTTGAAGCAAAGAATACCCTTGCCGTTGTCGTCCAATTCTATGGCGAGAGGAATCACCTCGCGGCTGTCACCCTTGAAAGGCTCAGCATATTGGTTGGCAAGAATCTGACTTTTTGCCGCCTCCAATCCGCCATTGTTCTGGAGTTTCAGCTCTATCACGTAGATGGCATTCATTGCCCACGCAACGATGTCGATGCGCCCGCCAGTCATCATGTGCTCCACCTCCACGCGCAGACCGATGGAACGGAATATACAGCTGATGATGAAACGGTAGCGCTCCTCCATACCCATGTTCACCAACTTCTTGTTGCTGTAGGGAACGTCGGCAACCATTGCCTTCAGCACCGTCATCGCCTCGTCAACTCTGCCGTAGTTCAGGGCATCCAAAAGCATATCCTGTTCTACATGCACCTCACTCTGGCTGCGAAATGTCAGAGCTGGGATAACAACATCGTACAAAGCCTGACGTATTTCATTATTCGGAATACCGAGATAATAGCCGTCGTTGTTGGAATCCTTGATGGTGAGATAGCCAGACTGATAAAGGAACAGATTTGCACCGCCGCCAGTGACATCGGAACTTTCCAAAATAAATTTTCTCACATAAGTTCTTTCAAGGTTTTCCACCTCCGTTTCGAGATTATTCACAAACTTTGGCAGCAAGGTTGTTGCACCAGATGAAGCCCAGTAGTTGCCTGTCTCACCTTGTGCAAGAGCAATAACAAGGCTGTAGGGATTATAGACATCCACCATATTCTCCTTGCTGAAATGATAGCCGTCGTAGTTATATTTCAATTTCTCGAAAGTCTGCTCCACAGTCCAGCCGTTCTTATTAGCCATCGCCTCAATCTCTGGCATGAAGTTGTCGTGTATCTCCTGCTTGGTGATGCCGCATATCTGTGCATACTGAGGAATGAAGCTGATGTTGGTAAGATTGTTGAGCACGGAGAACAGCGAGATCTGCGTAAACTTGGTGATGCCAGTGAGGAAAACGAAACGCTCGTATTGCATACACGACTTCAACACGGCGAACACACTTCTATATATAGCAGTGCATGCCTCATGCTCAGGAGTGTGCCATGAATGTTGCAACGGCGAGTCATACTCGTCGATGAGTATCGCCACAGGAATCTCGCCATCTTTGCTGGCGGCACGGAGAATACGGTTGAAACGCACAGCCAGACTGTCGCTCTCCTTTGACATTACATTATATTTCTGCTCCAAGTCGCCAAAAGTAAAATCGAAATAACTGTTTATCTCTTCCGGCGTGGCTCCGGCATTGCTCATGTCGAGCCGGATTACAGGACTTGGTTTCCATTCCTTCTCCAGTTCCATGATTTTCAACCCCTCAAAAAGTTCCTTGCGACCCTCGAAGTAACAGCGCAGAGTATCAACAAGCAGAGACTTGCCAAAACGGCGCGGACGGCTGAGGTAGTTGAACATTCTGCCGTTAGCCAAATGCCAAACCAAGTCGGTCTTGTCTACATAAACATAGTTTCCCCGCCTTATCATGTCGAAAAACTGTATGCCCTCGGGCAACCGTCTTCCATTGTTTTGTGTGAAATAGTCTGTCATAGTCGCTGCGTTGTTAAACTTTTCTGCGTTATTTTCTGCAAATTTACAAATAATTGACAACGAAACAAAATATAAAACAATGTTTTAATATTTTTTATGCCGTAATGCACGGTAGATTCATGATTTATTTAGTATTTTTGCACGGAACAAATAAAAGAACAAAATTATGAACGCACATATTTCACCACTGTCATTACTGATTTTTCTGATAATAGCACTAACTGCCCCCGTCAGCGCATCGACGCAGGACACTGTACCCGACACATGTTCCACACTACACAAGGAACATCAGTTCAAGCCTAAAAAACTCATACTGCCTGCGGCACTCATAGCCACGGGAGCATTCGGTGTGGGCAACGGAGCATTCCATGAACTGAACCATGAGGTGCGCGACGCAATGGGAGGAGGAACACACAAGAGAATAAGGATTGACGAGGTGATGCCATATCTGCCTGCAGTGGCTGCATACGGTCTCGACCTCTGCGGAGTGAAGGCAAAGCACGGATGGAAAGACCGCACGCTGCTGCTCGCCATGTCGTTTGTCATCACCCAGGGCATGTCAAAAGGCACAAAGATGCTTGTCAGCGAATGGCGTCCCGACGGCAGCGACCATCATTCCTTTCCCTCAGGTCACACCGCCTCGGCTTTCATGAGTGCGGAATTTCTTAGAATGGAATACCGTGACGCATCGCCATGGATAGCCATCGGAGGATATACAATGGCTGCAGCCACTGGAGCAATGCGACTATATAACGACCGCCATTGGCTCAACGACATCATTGCCGGAGCAGGTGTGGGTATTCTCGGCACACGCATTGCCTACTGGATTTACCCTTGGGTGCAGCGACACCTTATAATAAAAAGCGCCGACAAAAAGACATCGGCGCTACTATTACCATACGCAAGCACAGACCAAACAGGCATGATGCTGGCGGTGAGCTTTTAATCAGTGTTTAGTGGTCAGGGTTTAGTGTTCAATGTTAAGTGAATTGCAGCATTTCGCTCAGTGTGGGATGAATATGCACCATGTCATTAAGCTGGGCTATTGTGGTATCACGACACATCAGCGCACTGACCTCCTGAACCATGTCGGCACTGTGGGCACCGTACGCATGACATCCTAATATAAGTCCACTTTCAGCGGCAGCCATCAGTTTCAGCATTCCGTCGGTCTCAGCCATTGCAAGTGCACGCCCATTGCTGCGGTAGTGACTCTTATACACCTCAAACGCAACACCCTCTGCCTTCAGCTGGTCCTCTGTCTTGCCCACACATGCAGCCTCAGGATGAGTGAAGATGGCTGCGGGCATTATGTCGAGCCTTATATCATCAGTCTTTCCGAGAATATGATTTACCGCACGCAAGCCCTGCATCGTGGCAGCATGGGCAAGCATACAACGGGCATTCACATCGCCAATGGCATAGATGCCGGGAACTGATGTCTGCATATTGTCGTCAACAGAAATTCCCTTGTCGCAGAATGTCACCGAGGTGTTCTCCAATCCTATACCCTCAACACGCGGCCGTCTTCCAACAGCCACAAGCACACGGTCTGCCTCAACGGTCTGCTCCTTACCCTTACGCTCGAACGTAACGCAACCGTCGGCTATACTCTTCACAGCCGACTGCATGAAGAACTCCACACCACGCTTCTCCAACGATTTGCGCAGACGTTTGGCAATGTCAGAATCGAGAGCAGGGATGCACTCCTTAAGAAACTCAACCACCGTAACCTCAACGCCAAGCTGATTGAAGATGCTTGCAAACTCCATACCTATCACTCCTGCACCGACGATGCAGAGATGCTTGGGTAAATCGGTAAGCGAAAGAAGGTCGTCTGACGTGACGCACATCTGCCCGTCGAGCTTTTCAAGGCGCAAAGACTTATGGGCAGAACCCGTGGCAATGATGATATTGTCAGCCTCATAGCGCTCTCCATCAGCCTCAACGGTGTGGTCGTCAACAAACGAGGCTTTGGCATTGACAAGTGTTATGCCTGGTGCTGAGAGCACACTGGCAATGCCCTGACGGAGCTGCTCCACCACAGAGTCCTTCCTCGCCACAATGTCTGCCATAGCAAACTGAGGCTCAACAGCCTTCAGACCGAGCGCCTCAGCATTGCGCATCTCACCCACTGCCTCAGCCGAACGGGCAAAGGTCTTTGTGGGAATGCAGCCAACATTGAGACACGTTCCACCAAGATGGCTCTCCTCAAATATCACCACCGTCTTGCCATGGGCGGCGGCATATTCAGCGGTCCTGTACCCGCCAGGACCGCTGCCTATAATAATAATGTCAGTCTTCATGCGCTGATATCCTTAAATTTCACAACAGGATGCTTTGCAGCCTGCACATCGTCCACACGTCCTATAGGAGTGTTGTGCGGAGCGTCCTTCACTGTGTCGGGACAAGTGCGCGCCTCCTCGGCAATCTTGTGCATCACGGCAATGAAACCGTCGATGGTGTCGCGGCTCTCGTTCTCAGTCGGCTCAATCATAAGAGCCTCGTGGAAGAGCAGCGGGAAGTAGATTGTCGGTGCGTGATAGCCGTAGTCGAGCAGACGCTTTGCCACATCCATGGTGGTGACACCTGTTGACTTGTCGCGCAGTCCGTCGAACACAAACTCATGTTTGCACAGTCCCTCAATCGGCAGCAGGAAGTCATCCTTAAGCGACTCTTTTATATAATTGGCGTTGAGCGTTGCCAGCGGACCGACAAGCTTAATGTTCTCCTTGCCAAGAGTGAGGATATAAGCCAATGCACGGATGATTACTCCGAAGTTGCCGTGATAAGGACCGACGGAGATTCTTCCGCCATTGTCTGCAGTAAAGTCAATTGCCTGAACGTCGGCAAGTGAGCGAGCCTCTGAAGCCTTTGGCAGGAACTGCTCCAGTCCCTTGCGCACTCCCACAGGACCGGCTCCCGGTCCTCCGCCTCCATGAGGAGTGGAGAATGTCTTATGCAGGTTGATGTGCATCACGTCGAAGCCCATATCTCCAGGACGGCATGCGCCGAGCATAGGATTGAGGTTGGCACCGTCGTAATACATCAGTCCTCCGCAGTCATGCACAAGCTGTGCTATCTCAGGAATCTTGCGCTCAAACAGTCCCAATGTATTTGGATTAGTCATCATCATCGCAGCCACAGTGTCGTCGAGCAAGCCGCGCAGGTCGTCAACGTCCACAATGCCCTCGGCAGTGCTCTTCACCTCAACCACCTCAAGTCCGCAGACAGCGGCAGATGCCGGGTTGGTGCCGTGTGCCGAGTCGGGCACGATAACCTTGGTACGCTTCTTGTCGCCACGGCTCTCGTGGTAGGCGCGGATTATCATCAGTCCTGTAAGCTCACCGTGTGCTCCGGCAAAAGGATTAAGCGTGAACCCGCTCAAGCCTGAGATTGCCGACAGTGAGCGCTCCAACTCTCCGCAAACCTTCAAAGCACCGCCAACAGTAGCCGCAGGCTGCAACGGATGCAAGCCTGTGAACGCTGGCATTGACGCCATTTCCTCGTTGATTGCGGGATTGTACTTCATCGTGCAACTGCCCAACGGATAGAAGCCATTGTTCACTCCGAAGTTATTTGCACTGTGGTTGGTGTAGTGGCGCACCACGGTCATCTCGTCGCACTCGGGCAGAGCAGCATCCTCCTGCCTGCAGATATCGGCAGGTATGTCGTAACAGCCAAAGTCGTTTGCGGGCAGCGAGTATCCTCTGCGTCCCTCTTTCGACAGCTCGAAAATCAGATTACCATATAATTTGTTGTTCATAGCCTCATCACTTTTCGTTTACAATACCTACCAGTTTGTCTATCTCTTCCTTCGTGCGCTTCTCGGTGACAGCAAACATTATAGTGTCGTCAGCCACCTTGATGCCTCCGAAGATGCCGTTGTCGATGAATTTCTGCTGAAGCGCGTCAACATCACCGTCGTAACGCACGCAGAACTCATTAAAGAACGGACGGTTGAACGCCAGCCTGCACTTGCCCGTGGCAACGAGCCTCTCAGCCATATAATGTGCTCCGGCGTATGAGAGACGCGCAGCCTCCTTCAAGCCCTCCTTGCCCATGAGCGACATGTATATGGTGACGAAAAGCGCCATAAGACTCTCATTTGAGCAGATGTTCGACGTAGCCTTCTGACGGCGGATGTGCTGTTCGCGTGCCTGAAGTGTGAGCACAAAGGCACGCTGTCCACGGTTGTCGTTGGTCATACCGACAATACGTCCCGGCATCTTGCGTATCAACTTCTCAGTGCAGCACATATAGCCTACCGACGGACCGCCGAATGTCATAGGAATGCCCAGGCTCTGACCGTCGCCCACGGCAATGTCGGCTCCCCATTCTGCAGGAGTCTTCAGCAAGGCAAGGTCGGCTGCAATGCTGTTCACAACTAACAATGCCTTGTTGGCATGCGCCGCATCAGCAAAACCGCTGTAGTCCTCCACCACTCCATAGTAGTTGGGCTGCTGCACTATCATACCAGCCACGCCACCCTGCGCAACCTTCTGCATATAGTCGTCACGGTCGGTGGCACCGTCAACAGCCTTCACCATCTCAATCTCCACACCGTGGAAATGTGCGTAGGTGTTGATCACCTCAATGGTCTTAGGGTCTACAGTCTCCGACACAAGCACCTTGTTTGCCTTCTTGCCTGCGGCAACACACATCAGCATCGCCTCTGCTGTGGCTGTGGTGCCGTCGTACATTGATGCGTTTGAGACATCCATGCCTGTAAGCTCAGCCATCATCGACTGATACTCAAAGATGTAATGGAGCGTGCCCTGCGAAATCTCTGCCTGATAAGGAGTGTAGGATGTGAGAAACTCCGAGCGCTGCACGATAGCAGGAATCACCGACGGTGTGTAGTGGTCGTAGGTGCCTGCCCCGGCGAAGCACGTAAGTTGCTTGTTCTCATTGCCCAAAGCATCGAAGAATCGGCGTATCTCCATCTCACTCTTACCCTCAGGCAAATCGTAGTCGCCCTTGAAGCGTATGCTCTCAGGCACCTCGGCATAAAGTCCCTCAAGAGAGTCCACGCCAACCTTGGCAAGCATCTCCTTCAGGTCCTCGTCCGTATGCGGAAAATACTTGTATGTCATAGTTCTTAGTTTTGAGTTTTGAATTACGAATTACAAATTGTTCTCGCTTCGCTGCGATTACGAATTATTTAATTACGAATTATCAGTGCTCCAATTCTTAATTTATTAATTTTTCATCGGCTTTAGCCGACAATTCGTAATTCAAAATTCGTAATTCTATTTGCAATGCTCCTCGTAAGCCTTTGCATCCATCAGGCTCTCAAGCTCCGACTCATCCGAAAGCTCCACCTTGATAATCCAGTTCTCAAAGGCATCGCTGTTGATCAGCTCAGGAGAGTCCTCAAGAGCCTCGTTCACCTCAACCACAGTACCGCTGACAGGAGATATAAGGTCGCTGGCTGCCTTCACGCTCTCAACAGCGCCGAAATCCTCGCCTGCCTCAACCTCGTCGTCAACATCAGGCATGTCAACATACACCACATTTCCCAATGCGTGCTGCGCATAATCGGTAATACCGATATAACCATACTTACCATCTACTCTCACATACTCGTGTGACTCTGAATAATAGAGTCCTTCAATTACTTTTGCCATAGTCGTTTTATTTTTTAGTTATTATTATTCACTCTTCATTTCTTATAATGTTTCTCGTAGAACTTCTTCTTCACCACCACTCCGGGGAATGTCTTCTTGCGGATTTGTATTTCCAGAGGCGTACCAAGCTTATTATGCGGCACCTTCACAAGAGCCATGCACACGCTCTTGTCGGTGGATATTGTATGATAGCCCGTTGTCACCTCACCTACCTGCTCGCCGTCCTTCAGCACAGCATAGCCGTGACGCGGAATAGCCTTGCCTTCAAGCTCAATGCCGACAAGACGCATTTCCACTCCGTTCTCCTTCTGGTCAACGAGAGCCTCACGGCCTATGAACTCAGGTTTGTCGAGCTTGCAGAACATGCCCAGTCCAGCCATCACCGGTGAGATATCCGCAGAGAGCTCATCGCCATAAAGGGGCAGTCCCACCTCGAAGCGCAGCGTGTCGCGGCAACCAAGTCCGCACGGCTTGCAGCGTCCGCTTGCCATGAGCTTGTCCCAGCACTCATTAATATAATTATGTGTACCGTAAATCTCAAAACCGTCCTCGCCGGTATATCCCGTGCGGCTTATAATAACGTCTCCTATGGTCTTTGTGGTGTAGAATGTCAGCTCAGCGCACTCCAGTCCAAGCACCTCAGTGACCACCTTCTCTGAGTCAGGTCCCTGCACTGCTATCTGTCCGTAGAAGTCAGAGCGGTTTTGAATGTCAATGTCAAACCCCTCGGCGTGAGCAGTCATCCACTCCCAGTCCTTGTCGATGTTCGCGGCATTGATTACGATAAAGAAGTCGTTGGCTCCCATTTTGTAGACAAGCAGGTCATCCACTGTACCTCCGTTCTCATAGAGCATCATGCCATACAGGATTTTGCCGTCGGGCATGTCCCTCACGTCGTTGGTGAAGATGTGGTTCACATACTTCTCGGCATCGGACCCCTTCACGGTCACCTCTCCCATGTGCGACACGTCAAACACTCCGCACACCGTGCGAACAGCCTGATGCTCGTCAGTGATGTTTGAATACTGTATCGGCATGTCGAAACCGCCGAATGGGCTTATGAGCGCTCCAAGCGCCACATGCTTGTCATAAAGACAGGTTCTCTTGTTCTCCATAAAGTTTTAAGTTGTTTTAGTTATATTGTTTTCAGTTATTCCTTGTTCTACGCCAGTCTGCAGACTATTGTTCTTCGTCCAGCATCATGGCTATGAAATCATCGCGTTTCAGACCGAGAATCACCTTCTCCATGTCAGCTGGCAATATCCTTTCCAGTTCTTCCCTGCAAAGGGCTGCTCCCTTCAGCGGCTTGATAATCTCTGTGTCCACATCGCCTGCAATAAAATAATCGCCGAGCATCGTCATGTTTTTTATCACACCGTTCTTCAGCTCAATGCGAAGCTCGAAATCCCCGACCCCCTCAATCCTCCGCTTTCTCACCACAGTGTATTTAGGGTTATTGCCATAGATGAACTCATCCGACAAGTATTCACGCTCAATCTCCTCAATGGCTTTTACGTCGCTGTCATTAAGCATTATCTCGCCCTGACAGAGATTGCGCCTCACAAAGTCCTTAAATTCGTCCAGCGTCAGGGTGGTATGGTCTTTCAGCAGTGCTATGCGCTGCCTCACACTGGCAATCCCCTTGCACAGCAGTTTCTCGTCAGTAGGCGTGATAGCTCCCACCATGTTCACCATGTCAGTGTCGTAGAGCATCGTGCCATGCACTATGCTTCTTCCCGGTATGCGGTAAAAGGCATTTCCCGACACCTTGCGGTCGCCTATCATCACATCATTGCGCCCGCTTGCCTTGGCATCCACGCCCATTTTGCGGAGCACATGCACCACCATATTTATATATCGGTGGAAGGTAAATCCCACGCCTTCATCCGCCGTGATATACGAAAACATAACATTGTTCATGTCAGCATATACGCACCCTCCACCGCTCTTGCGGCGATAGGTCATTATGCCGTGCGCCCTGCAGAAATCCATGTTCACCTCATTCTCGATGAGCTGATTACGCCCAAAGATAACGCTCGGCTCCACCTGCCACATAAAGAAGCTGTCGCGCTCGCCGATGTTGCGGGCAACGTACTCCTCCATTGCGAGATAGAACGAGAGCCGTCTCACTCTGCCGTCAGGTAATGCTATGTATTTCATACCTTTTCTATATTTATGCTGCAAATATACAAATAAACGATTGAATAACAAAATAAAAAAAGATTTTTTTATATTTTTTAGTGAGATGCGGAATGACGCCAGTGGACAAGTTGGATGGAAATGAAAACAGCCAATCGGCGATTCAGCCATGTCAAGAGCAGGAAAAGGAATAACAGGTTATTGCATTGAAGCCAGAAAGAATAAATGTTTTTGTTTGGTGGAATCAAAATAAAGTTGTATTTTTGCACTCAAATACAGATTTTAATGAATATCACTGATATGTTATGACTTCATCAAACAAATGTTTCTCTTTTCTGCGTGTGGCGTTAGGCAATGCGGAATCTCTGCCTTTTACACCCAATGGGAAGGACTGGCAAGCCTTGTATGACTTCTGCAAGAGGCAGGCTTTGACCGGCATTGGCTTTGCCGCTGTGGAGAAACTGCACAGACAGGGAGTGGAATGTCCGGCGGAACTGAAAATGAGGTGGATGGCACTGGCGCTGAGAATTGAGAAAAAGAACGTCCAGATAAATGAGCAATGCAGGCAACTGACTGAAATATTGGAACATGACGGCATGCAGTGCTGCATACTGAAGGGGCAAGGAAACCTGTTCAACTATCCCGAGGAGCTGAAGAGGAGGAGAAATCCCGGAGATATCGACGTGTGGTGCGTGGCTCCCCGCGAAGGACTGCCCATTGCCGTGCAGACAGGAAAGAACACGGTGGAATATGTGACTTATCATGGGGAACAGGCTATAAGGGAATATGCCAGAAGACAGTATCAGTGTGGAGCGTGGAGCGAGGCGTGTGAGGTGAAAAGCCCTAAGCTCTGCTATCATCACATCAAGGCTCCAAGCATCAACGGCACAGAGGTGGAGATGCATTACAAGCCGGGATACCTTCACTCACCAATAAGAAACATAAGGATGCAGCGGTGGTTTAAAGTTCATGCCGACGAGTGTATGGGCAACAGGACACAGGCGGGATTTGCCATGCCCACGGCATCGGTGAACGTGGTGCATCAGATGTGCCACCTGTTCAATCATTATTTCGATGAGGGACTGGGACTAAGGCAGATAATAGACTATTACTTCACGCTGAGAGTATGGCACAACGACTGCATGGAGAAATACGACTTGCAGTCACAGGGAATGTGGAGCGAGGGACTTGGCGTTCCGCTAATGTCGAAAGAGGAGGTGATGCGGACTCTGCGCCGCTTTGGAATAGGCAAATTCGCCGCTGCCATAATGTGGGTGCTTCACGAGAAGCTCGCAATGCCTGAAGAATACCTGCTTTGCCGGCAAAATGAGAAAGAGGGGCAAAAGCTGTTGGCGGAAATAATATTGAGCGGCAACTTCGGACAACATGATGAGCGGGGTAAGGAAATGAAAAACGGAGGAATGCTTAGGCACGGCTGGTGGAAGCTGAAGCGCATAATGAGATTTGCAGGCAGCTATCCCGAAGAGGTATTATGCGAACCGGCATTCAGAGTATGGCATCTCGGATGGAGGATAATCAATAAATAATCCACAACCGTATGGTGCGGCAGACCAATATCGATTATAAGCTATACAGAATCCCGCCAGTCTGTTTACCCTGCCTCACTTGACACGTCCCCAATAGACAGGGCGAACAGGCTTATCATAAAGTCATTGTATAACGGCATGGGCACAACAGAATTATGAATTACGAATTTGTTGCGCTTTAATCTGCCGCAGTAATTCAAAATTCAAAAAACATCAGGAAAAAAGGAAGCGGTTGTTGAGCACAAAAGAACGTTTTCGTTAAGCCATGAGCAGAGTCAAGCTTGCTTGAGCTATGCCATGGCGAGAAAATGTCGGATGAAATCCAACATCTCTTTGTAAGAGAGGTACATTTTGTGTGCAAAATTATACAAAATATAAGAAACAAAGGCATAATTAGCATATTTCTTGTTTTTTCATAACGTTATTTAACATAAATCAACGAAGTTACAAAACTTTTGTTGAGCAAAACGGGAATCATCAACAACCGCTCCTGCCTGTTTCTCAGTCTGTTAATTTTCCAAACAGTATTCATGTACCTCTCTTACAAAGAGATGTACCCCGAATGGCTCCGAAAGAGGTAAAGGA
>JAUNSB010000061.1:0-25227 GCA_030539375.1 Prevotella sp. | reverse complement strand
ATGTTGGGTGTATGTTTTAAGGGGGTACATACACCACTTAAATTCCTAACCATAAGCTACTTATCTACGATTGGTGTATGTGTGTATGTTTGTTTACTCAAAATTTTTCAGAAAAATTGAGAAAATAGTAAAAATCACGGACATTTGCTCTGTTTTTCGCGTTTTTCACCATAAACGTGCGATATATTTTTCTAAACGTTGAGAACAGAATTCTGTTCTCAACGTTTAGAATCACGAATCAATCGTTTAGAAGCGCCAATCACCGATTTGGAACCGCCAAACAGCGAATTAGAAATCTGTATTGCCAAAAATGCAGCCGCATTTCGCAGTGATGGCTTTGCGATTTAAAAAGTGCAGGAAAGTTTTCAAGAATAAAAAATTATCGACGGGATTACAAGAGGTGTACCTGTTTGCGATACACCTCTTTTTATTTATAGTTCATACAAATCATCCAATTGTATTTCCGCCTGAATGTCCCCCCAGTATTCATTCCGTGTCAGTCCATCGGTCGTAACCATAATGGAATGAATGGCTTTCTTGGTGCCGGTAACAGACTGGAATACATTTCGCTTGCGAGAAAGTTCATCGACGTAATCTGAAGTGATTGTATATGAATCCTTAGAATATTTCATTTCACATATATCTATTATACCGTCGCTGCGGTCAATAAGAAGATCTATCTGCACCCCACGCCTGCCAGTGGTTTCGTCTGGCAAACAGCGCCATGCATATTCGTTTGTAAGAATACCGCTGATTCCAAGTTTCTTCTTAATCTGGTCGACATGCCATAGGCAAGTACGCTCAAATGCCAGTCCGCACCAAGTGTTATATTTGGGCGTTCCTAACATTGTCCTCCAATAGTTTGAGCCTTGCCGTACCCCATCAATGTATTCATAATAGAATAATGTATAATGGTCTATCAGCTGGAATATATCAGATTTCGTCCGATAACCAATCATCGTGTAACTGCGGATAAAACCACACCATTCCAAGTCTTTCAGTATATCAGAGAATGCTCCATTGTCTTCAAACTTTCCAGCTGAGAGCAATTCCTGGCGCGTCATCCCCATCTTCTTTTTTGCCAACAGCTCAATTACACGGACGTATGGTTCTGGCTTTTTGAATAACGAGGCATAAAGCATCTCAAATTCGTCATGCAGCTCCCCGTCAGGTGAGAAAATCAGTCTGTCAACCTCGCCTGATATGCTTGTTCCCTTTTGCAGCAAACTCCAATAATAAGGTACACCGCCAAATATCATATATGCCTCAAGCATCTGCTTGCGGTTCAGCACAAGTCCTCTTGACTGAGCCAGTTTCTCGCATAAACCCAGAGGGAATGGCTTGAGAGAAATACGATGGTTCAGACGGTTGTGTAATCCCCCCTTATTCTTGATGATTTTCTTAACCATCCATGACGTACTGCTTCCACATACAACAAAGACAATATCCTTTCGTGCAGATGCCCATCCATTCCAAAATGATTCCAGTTCCGACAGGAAGCCAGAACGCGGAGCATCCATCCACGGCAGTTCATCAAGGAAAATCAGCTTCTTGCCTTCAGGCAGATTGGTTATAAAGCGTTTAAGCTCACTGAAAGCATCACCCCAATTAGTCAGCTCTGGAGTATCATTCTGCCCGTGTTCTTTTAGGGCACGGCGAAAACGTACCAGTTGCTTTTTTGCTGTCAAATTAGCGGCACCGGTATATTGGAAGTCGAATTTGTTTTCAAAAGTTTCTCTGATGAGAAAAGTCTTACCGACACGACGCCTTCCATATACTGCAATAAACTGAGAGTATTCTTCATTAAGTGTACTCAGCAATATCTGTTTTTCCTTATCTCTACCTATGAGCATGATATTTATATTTTTTGATTTCCGCTACAAAGATAGTAATTTTCGGGCGTAAATCAGCGGAAACTATCTTTTTTTTCACGTTTCCGCTGGTTTACGCCCGATTTTTACAAATTTTAAATGTTTTTCCTGAGGTTAAGCCATACACAAATTTACTTTATTATTTGTTTTTTGCCATTGACAATATATATTCCTGAGGGTATGGACGCAAGGTTTTCTGACGCAATACAAATCCCGTTAAGATTATAGATTTTATTATTTGAACGGATATCCATATCTTTCTCCATGATGCTGCTCACTACAGAATAGTTTATTTGAGTCAGCCAGCTGGAAATGAGGGAGCGGGAGTTGGATACCTGCGAAGAACGAATCCAAAGACTTTGCGAGAAAAATTCGCCATTAGGGATAAGGCGCTTGGCATCAGCCTCGACACTGCTTATTCCGCTACTTGCGCTCGACACGATGAGACCTATTTTCTTTCCTGCCATCTGCGCCCCGTTGTTGAAGAGGAATGTCTGCATGGGAGCCGCCATGTTGCTCCACCACAGCGGAGCGCCGATGATGATACAGTCGTAATCGGCAAGGTTGACGTTCACGGGGGCGATTGGCGGATATGACGATGCTGCATTGGGATTGTTGCGTATTGCCGCTATCTGCGCGCTGCCGATGGCATAGTTGTCAGCGGCATAGTCGAGCCCCTTTTCGGCAGGCTCTATCTCCACCACGTCAGCCTCTATCTGGCTGCGCAACTCGGTTACTATGCGCTCCACGTTGTTGGTGTAGCTGTAGTAGACGATGAGTGTCTTGGCATCTGCGGCTATTGCTGAAAGCGCAACAGCCAGTGTAAAGATTATTTTTTTCATTTTATATAATTATTGAGTTCATTATTTGGATTAAGCGGTGTTTGGTCTGTCAGTTCAAGGGATTTCACCATGTGTAGTGTTCCCTGCTTGTATTTCTGAAAATGCCTTGAGGCGATATGCCGCTTGTATGCTTCCTGGCTGGAATAGGTCTCAAGAATAGTTATCTTGCAAGGATTGTCCTTTTCGGCAACAGCGTACATGGTCAGAACTCCCGGTTCAGTACGTAGTGACACTTCGCCCACCTCGGTGGCATATTTCATATACACGTCAAGGTACTTGGGATAAACCTCGATTTTAGATAACCGCACAATGCCGTCGGACTCCATCGGGAGTTTTGCGCACATCGACGGCTCCTTGTCAAGATTCAGACATTTTCCAATTACTTCTCCAGCTGCTATATATGAATACGTGGGGAACTCAAACAGCACAGGCTTCAGTTTTGTATAGTCAAGTCTGCCTTTGCTGTCGAGCACTTCAGGGGCGGCGTATGTGTTGGCTATGGAGCAGATGAAATTGTCGAAGCCCTCCGACTCGTAAATATCCACAACATCACACTCCATCGTCAGCGGTGATTCATCGATGACGGGTGTGCCGTTTTCGCCCCAATGATACTGAAATGCATGAGACTTATCGGTGTTGGCACCGCTTACGCTGCCCACATAATCAGCCTTGGGGAGCATAGCACGGTCAACCATATTCACAGATAGTTTTTTTGATTCCTTAATGCCCTGGTTGGTGTAATGCCTGTTGCTCATACTCACAAGAATACGGTCATGACCGATAATGCCCACATGGGCAACAAGTAACCAGTTAACCTTGCCGTTCACTTCTGCTCCCACCACTGTTACTGGTGTAGGGTAAAGAGCCAGTTTGTTTCCAATGTTCTTCTTTGTCATATCTGTTGTATTTTGGGGAATTTCGTTCTTCTGTTCTTTATTGCTGCATGACAGCAGGACTGGCAGCAACAGTAATCCTAATAATTTTCTCATTGGCATTCTAATTTTATAGTAATATTGCCCACAACGTTTAATGTCTCAATTCCCTCACCGTCTATATGTCCGATTTTTATCAGGTCATTGCTGTGCGACCAGCTTTTGCAGAAAATTGCCACATTGCCCCATGGCGCATATATCGTAATGTCGCCGGGTGAAGGAGCACAGCCGCGCTTTACATTTTCTATATTAAGTGCCGGGTTGGGATAGAATATTTTCTCGGTAGTGTTGTTGAAGTCTTCCAATGTAACTTCCATCGGCAGACGGGAGAGCAAATCCCGTGCGGCTGCATTGTCCTCCATTGTTGCCGTAATCGTGTGGTTTTCCACTGTAATGTTCATTTTCATAGATGCAGTATTTTCATTTTTATTGTCATTGTCTGGCTGTACAGATGTTTCGGGAGGTTCTGGTATGAATGATTCTTTATCGTCTCCTCCGCAAGCCGTTGTCGAAATGACGGCAAGTAACAGCAGTGGTGTTAATAATATCTTTTTCATAATTAATCGTTTTTATTTATAAATTCCAGGGGCAAAGTTACGATGTTTTTATTTAATTCTTTTGTTTTGCAGCTCAAAATTTGTTTTTATCTGTAAAAGATATAATTTAATCTGTAATTGGGGTAATTGGCGCATTGCCATACACCCAAAAAGTGCGGAAAATATAATCCTTAAATATATTCTGTATTGCTGTGATATTTGCTTTTCTCTCTACATTTTTTGATTTTCGTTTGGTACTTTGGGATATATTTCATAACTTTGCCGAAAAACCTAATAACATTGTGAATTTATGAATAAGAAACTGCCTTTTTATATTGTATCTCTTATCATGTCTCTGTCGTTCTCAGCAAAGGCTAACGGCATGACGGTTCCTCAGGCTGACGGCTTCCCCAAGTGCAAAGTTGACGAATCGAAGATGAAGGCATACCTGATGGTTTATCATAAGGATGAAGACCACGGGCTGCATTTTGCCATAAGCAGGGACGGCAGACAGTTTAAGGCTCTAAACAACGACAACCCAGTGATTGCCGGCGACACGGTAGCCACTCAAAAGGGAATACGTGACCCGCATATCTACCGCGGTCCCGACGGGGCTTTCTACATGGCAATGACCGACCTTCACATCTATGGACTGCGTGACGGCAAGCGTGACACGGAATGGGAAAGACCGCGCAAGACTTACGGATGGGGCAACAACAAGGGCATTGTAATGATGAAATCGTGGAATCTCATCAACTGGACACACCATAACGTACACTTCGACAAGCTTTTCACTTCGTGGCAGGAGATAGGCTGTGCCTGGGCACCTGAGACGATATTCGACGAACAGGAAGGGCGCTACATGGTATATCTCACCATGCGCCACAAGGATGAGCCTGCCAAGCTATACTATGCCTACGCCAACGAGGCTTTCGACAGCATAGAGACAGAGCCTGCCGTGCTTTTCCAATATCCTGACGAGGGTATCTCTGCCATCGATGGCGACATAACGAAGGTGGGGGATACTTATCATCTGATGTACGTAAGTCACGATGGACAGGCGGGCATCAAGCATGCAACCTCCGACAGACCTACCGGCGGATGGCACTACGATGCCCGTTGGGTGGATGACGCTCCCGTTGGCTGCGAGGCACCGCATGTCTACAAGCTCATTGGCGAGAACAAATGGATTCTGATGTACGACATCTACCGCATGAAGCCCATGACCTTCGGTTTTGTGGAGACCACCGACTTCAACAGCTACAAGTCGCTCGGCATATTCAACAACGGCAAGATGCGTACTCTGAATTTCTCTTCTCCAAAGCATGGGGCAGTGGTACAGATTACGGCTGAGGAAGCTGACGCGCTGGAGCGCTACTGGAATGAAAACTCACGGACATACGAATGTCATATCCCGCAAATAGCCCCAAATGTAAACAATCCGGTTATTCCCGGCTTTTATGCCGACCCCGAGATAATGTTCTCAGAGAAGACAGGAAAGTATTATCTCTATCCCACCACCGACGGTTGCGAGAACTGGCAGAACCACGATGCTCACGTATATTCGTCGGCAGACATGAAGACATGGAAAAAGGAGGGTGTTGCCCTTGACCTGCGAAAAGACGTGACATGGGCAAACGAGAAACTGTGGGCTCCCTGTATCATTGAGCGTAAGACGGGCGAGGGGGCAAAGGCTAAATACCAGTACTATTATTACTTCGTGGCGGACGGCAGCATCGGTGTCGCCGTAGCCGACCGTCCTGAGGGACCGTTCCGTGACGCTCTTGGCAAACCTCTCCTGAAGCAGCCGGAAAGCGGTCCGATGCGCGGACATCTGATAGACCCTGATGTGTTCCGTGACCCGCAGTCGGGCAAGTATTATCTCTATTGGGGAAACGCATTCCTTATGGTGGCGGAACTGTCGGACGACATGCTGTCTATTAAAGACTCCACGCAGCAATACGTCATACCGCGCTCCATGCAGGGGCAGTATCACTATTGTGAAGGCTCCTACGTGTTTTACCGCAATGGGAAATACTATTTCACGTGGTCGGAGAACGACACCCGCAGTCCCGAGTACCGCGTGAGATATACCATGAGCGACTCACCGACAAAGCTCACTCAGCCGCTATGCCGGAATGTAGTTATTGCCAAAGACCCCTCGAAGCAGATTTACGGCACGGGGCATCATGCCGTAATCTGCAAGCCGGGCACTAACGAGTGGTACATCGTATATCACCGTTTTGAGCGTCCCGACGGATTGAAGCGCGGCTGGTCGGCAGGATATTACCGCGAAGTGTGTATTGACAGGCTGTATTTCAATGACGACGGAACGATAAAGAGCGTAGAGCCTACATTGTAAAGGCTCTATTTGTTCAAAAGATATTTGTTTTCTACTGCGTACTCCGCACTGACACGGCTGCTCTTTGAGCACACATGGCTATTTAGTGTGGAGTTACGCGGTATCATCATTCTTTCCACCTTTTTTAGTCTCTTCTATTCCTCTCTCAGCCCCAATCTGTAAAAGTTATAAATTTAATCCGTAATTTTGATAGATGCTTTTCGTTTGGAAAGCAGTAATTTTGCACCGTGAATCAAACAAAAGCATTTAACAATATGAATACAGACAAAAAAATAAGCCGGCGCGATGCCTTGAAGCGTATGGGAGCCGCCGTGGTGTGCGGTGCCGTGGCATCGTCGGGACTGCTCTCTTTCGCATCGTGCGGAGCCAAGGGAGGCAAGCGTGTGATACTTTATTTCACGGGAACGGGCAACTGCCTATATGTGGCGCGCCAGATTGGAGGCAATTACGCGGAGCTGCTGAGCATCCCGCAACTGATGAAACAGAAGAAGTTTGAGATTGAAGCCGACGAGATAGGAATAGTATATCCAATATATGGGCACATGCCGCCCAACATGATGCGCAAGTTCATTAAAAAAGCGAAGCTGAAGGCTGACTATCTGTTTGCGGTCCTGACCTACGGCAACAGAAAATGCAATGCCGTGGAGATTTGGGACAACATTGCAAAACAGGCTGGCAAGCGGTTCCACTATATCAGCACGCTGATAATGGTGGACAACTGGCTGCCAAACTTCGACATGAACGAGCAGATATTGATAGACAAGCACATACCCGAGAACCTGCAGAAAATCAATGCCGATCTTGCCGAGAGAAAGCACTGGCATGAGCCGGTGAGTGAGGAGGAGAGGCAACAGCACAATGAGTTTTTGGAGCGCACGGGCATAGACCCGGACAAGGGATTTGCGCTGGAAAGCCGCAAGTGCTTCACCGTGACCGGGGCGTGCATAGACTGCGGAGCATGTGTGGACGTGTGTCCTCGCGGCAATTATAGTCTCACGTCGCAGGGCGTGAGCATACAGGGGGAATGTGAGTACTGTTTTGCCTGCATCCAAAACTGCCCGCAGAAGGCTATCCGGTTCATAAAGTCGGAGGACGGCTCGTTCCCAACAGGCACGGAGAAGAATCCCAACGCACGTTATCGCAACGAGCACATTTCGCTGATGGATATTAAGCGGGCAAACAGCCAATTTTAAAATACATAACATAAACTAAACATACGATAAAACAGACATGAAACGATTGTTTTTTATTTTTGCGGCATTGTCCGTAATGGCAGTGATAACTGCTTGTAATAATGATGACGATTTCAATCCAGACAATCAGGAGTCGGATGAAATACGGTATGACGATGACAGGAAGATACTTGTGGCTTATTTCTCGGCTACAGGCAACACACAGCGGCTGGCAGAGCAAATTGTCAATGCCACAGGGGCAGATGTTTTTCGCATAGAGGCAGCAGAACCATACGCGGCAAATCCCTATGATGACAGTGACCGCATTCAGAATGAGTCGTATAATAACCTGCGCCCAGAGGTGGCGGTTTTGCCTGACAATGTTGAGGACTATGACGTGATTTTTGTCGGTTCTCCCATCTGGTGGCATAATCCTGCAATGGTGGTGTGTACGTTTTTGGAACATTACGACCTGAGCGACAAGATTGTAGTGCCTTTCTTCACCTATGGAGCCACAACATATCTGCAGCAGTCAATCGACAAGATTTATGAAGTGACGCCAAAGTCGCGGCATTTGAACACCTATACGGGCGGAAGCGTTGAAAACTGGCTGCGAGATATAAATATCCTCAAATAAATGTTGATAAGTGATTATAAATAGAATATCTACGTATGAAAGATTTCATTTTTAGAAACGATACAAAACTGTTTTTCCGCAATGATATACGGGAGACGGTGACAGAAGTGACAAGGGGTCACAAGGTGATGTTTGTGTACGGAGGCGGCTCGGTGAAGCACAACGGCTGCTACGATGACATAGTGGAGACATTGAGAGAAAACAGCATTTCGTATGTGGAGTACGGAGGCTCATCAAGGGAGTTTGAGAAGATAGAATAGGGAATAAAGGTAGCCAGGGCTAACGGCGTGGATATGATTATCGGGGCTGGAGGCGCAAGCGTGATGGACAGTGCCAAACTTATGGCTTTAGGCTTCTTTCACGAATCTGAGCTATGGGACTATCTGAACGGGAAGAGTCCATACGGACTGGAGCATCTGCCGCTGGCTCTCATTCCCACTTATCCGTCGAGCGGTTCTGAGAACGGGCTCGGGGCTGTGGCTGTGGATTCGAGAACGGGAGACTTTGGAACAGCATACGGCGTAGCTGCCGACTATGCCATTCTATGCCCTAAATACTCGCTGACTCTTGACAGGGAAATGACCACCTACACAGGACTGGTGACTATGGTGCAGCTGTCGGCGTGCATACTCGGCGACAAGAACCGTATGTCATACGACGCGGGAATATCCTATATCAGGAACGTGCTGGAAGCCACAAAGACTTTGCAGGAAAATCCAGACGACCTTGATGCAAGGGGAGTGATAATGGTGGGAGCATCGCTGTCTACCTCATCCCGATTGGGTATTGGGAAAGAAGAGACTTTTGCCTATGACATATACGAGCTGGAGTTTCTGCCCGAGCAATTGTTCGGAAGCACCTACCGCAGAAGCCTCACCACTGTATTCCCGAGATTCCTCAAAGCCATGGGAAAGCGTCATGAAGAGGACATAAGGAAATACTATGCCGACGTTTTCGGCTTTGACTCGTCCATCGAGGAATCATCGCAAAAACTTATAGAACTGTTTTCCAATATGGGAGTGAAGATGTACTACGACGGCGAAATCACCCGTGAAGCAGTAGACAAAATTCCATGCCAGACGGAGCTTGACGGGAATGAGGTGTTTGAGCTGATGAAAGAGTTGATCTGGTGATAATTTTTATCGGGTTCGTATATATAAAAAAGAGGTGTACCGCAACTGGTACACTTCTTTTTGTTATGTTACTTTACCTGTTGGCAGAATTAATTTAGTGCGTACTTAATTCTCCCAATAGGTACATCATCATAACTTCCGCTAAATATATTGCACCGCTATGTGTGGAGCTGCACTTTTCCGACGGCGTAGTAAAAACTATTGACACAGGTACTTTTAAAACAAGAACAGGAGGTCACGTCAGCCGTTGAAATAAGACAGAGCATTCTCATGCAAGCACAACTTCTGCCGGCACACTGCATTTGACAGTATGCTGCTCCATCGTTCCAAAGCCTCCTTTGCATCGGGATGGCTGCGCTGAAACTCTTCCACTCTCTCTGGAAACAATATTTTCATGACTACGTTGTATTTGGGTGCAAATTTAGTATAAAATAATGACGTGACCAAATAAACAGAGTAAAATCTTCACAAAACAGTGAACTTTAATTCACACATACAAAAAAATTTGTTTTTGCCATTTTATCTTCCACCTTCCACTCTTATGGGTTTAAACCGCTAATACACAAAAGATTGCAGGAGTGAAAGATGAGTGGAGGATGGAATTATCTTCCACTCTTCACAAAAGTATTGACAGCTATTCAGCGATAGCATTGACAACTATTCACTGAATCAGCATCCACTCCCATGCAGTAATGATGTGAAGTGTCTTCTCATCCAGCATGGAGACTGTCACCAGAATAGCCTCTGGCACGGTGTGCCCATTACGGATGATGAAGTCGCATTCAGCCACATTCGAATAATAATTACAAAACTTTCCATTCTAAATCGCAACTTTTACTAAAAAACTTTCGATTCCGAATGGAAAGTTTTATGTTTTTAATACTTATGTGGCACGTGCAGTACCTTAACGGTACTAATGCAGAAAATAAACTAACGTAATGCTTTCAAACCTTTTGCGGTTTTAGTGTCCTTGGCTTCCATGATGCTTATGGCATAGCCGCCGCCAGGGGCAGCCTTGAGTTTCAACACGGTCTTGGCTGTCACAATGCCCTTTCGGATAGTGTATGCCTGAGGATTGCTGAGGTAGTGGGCATCCCTCGCATCGGCATATACAGTGGCAATGTACTTCTTGCCGGGGGTGAGGAAGTCAAGCCTCAGGGTTGAGGCATGGCCGTTCTCACCAGCCGTACAGCCAACAAACCAGTCTTCGGTGCCTTTTGCCTTGCGTGCGGCAGTGACATACTGCCCCGGCTCTGCCTCAAGGTAACGGCTGTCGTCCCAGTCAACAGCCACATCCTTTATGAACTGGAAAGCATCCATGAAACGCTCATAGTTCCCGGGCACGTCGGCAGCCATCTGCAGCGGACTGTACATTGTGACATAGAGGGCAAGCTGGCGCGCCAGCGTGGAGTTGACATGGTTATTGTTGCCGGGATTCATCTTGTTCATATCCATCTCAAAGATACCGGGGGTGTAGTCCATCGGTCCTCCCTGCAGACGGGTGAACGGGAGCACGGTGGTATGCGAGGGTTTGTTGCCGTTGGTCGCCTCATACTCAGTGCCGCGTGCAGCCTCGTTGCCTATCAGGTTGGGATATGTGCGGCAGAGTCCTGTCGGACGCACGGCCTCATGCGCATTCACCATGATATGGTGCTTGGCTGCCTCCTTCACGGCATAGAGGTAATGGTTGTTCATCCACTGACCATAATGATGCTCGCCGCGCGGAATGATGTTGCCCACGTAGCCGCTCTTCACGGAATTATAGCCATACTTGTTCATCAGACTGTAGGCAGCCTCCATGTGGCGCTCGTAGTTGCGCACCGACGCCGATGTCTCGTGATGCATCATCAGGCGCACGCCCTTGGAATGGGCATAGTCGTTGAGAGCCTTGATGTCGAAGTCTGGATAGGGAGTGACGAAGTCGAACACATAGTCTTTGGAATGCCCGAACCAGTCTTCCCAACCTGTATTCCAACCTTCAACAAGCACTTGGTCAAAGCCATGCTTGGCGGCGAAATCAATATACTTCCTGACATTCTCATTGTTGGCTCCATGTTGTCCATGAGGTTTCACCTTTGAATAGTCTGTCTCATCAAGCATAATAGAAGGCAGGTCGTTGGTGTATGACCACTGCCTGCTACCATTGATCATCTCCCACCACACGCCAATGTACTTGACAGGCTTAATCCACGATGTGTCCTCATACTTGCAAGGGTCGTTGAGGTTGAGTATGAGGTTGGATGACAGCATGTCGCGCGCATCATCGCTGATGATAACAGTGCGCCACGGAGTCTTGCATGGCGTCTGCATGTGTGCCATATTGCCCTGCGCATCAGGCGTGAGCTGCGATGTGAAGATGAAGTTCTTGTCGTCGAGGTCGAGATGCATACACGAGTAATCCACCAGTGCCGCCTCGTGAATGTTCACATATATGCCGTCGGCGGTCTTCATCTGGAGCGAGGTCTGCACGCCCGTGGGCGAGAACTGCGTCTGCGACACATTGCCGCAGATGGCACCCTTCATCAGTCCGCGTATTTCGGAAAGCTTCGACTCTGTGTAGTCGTATTCCTGGGTGTCGTAGTCGCCGGGTATCCACCATGCGGTGTTGTCGCCGCTCATTGCAAACTGTGTGTGCTCAGCCTTAACAACGAAGTAAGGCAGATATTTCTGCTGGGGAAATTCGTAACGGAATCCCACCCCGTCGTCATACACACGGAATCGCAGGTTCATAAAGCGTCCGTTGGACGGCTTCTCCAGTTCCACCAGCAGCTCGTTGTAATGGTTTCGTATGTTGCGTGTCTCGCCCCATACAGGCTGCCATGTCTCATCAAACGATGATGTGGAGGTGTTGTTGATGCGGAACGAGTCCATCAGCGAGTTCTCCTCGTTAAGCTCAATTCCCAGTGTGCTCGGCTTCACCACAGCCTTGTTCTTATAGTTTATCTTGTATGTTGGCACGCCATTCCCGTTGAGCGAGAAATCCACCACGATATTGCCGTCGGGCGATGTCACGGTCTGTGCCGCTGCGGCTGCCGCCCATAATGCACAGCAGGCAGCCGCCAACCTACGTTTGATATTGCAGATAGTCATAGTTGTTTTGTTTCCGTTTATTTTGTAAGTTTAACAATCTTGCAGCCATGGGCAGGGAGAATGACCGAGAGCGATGCCGCCCTACCCTCGTCGGCGTGCTTCCACAGGTCGCGCACATTGCATTCACCGCTGATGCCAAGCCTGCTGAGGTCAACCGTCACTGCACTGGCATTATCGCTACGGTTGAACATGCCCACCACATAGTCGCCATTCGACATTGTGCCATACCATATCTCATTGTTCCTGTCGTTAAGCTTGTCGCTCAGCGGTTTGCCCACAAAGCCGTCCTTATTGAGCTCAAGCATCTCGGCGTTGGTATAGAAGCGCAGGTTGTCGCCAATGGTGCTCTTCTGGTCGGCAACGGTAACAGGACCGCCAGCCATGAGCTGCAGCGAAATCTCAGTCTCCTTCTCGGCATCGGTGTCAAACTTGTTGAGACGTATGAAGTCACCATCGAGAATCACCTTGTTGCGGCCGGCAATGTGCGACCAATACACAAATCCATCGAACTGGTTCATGCAGTTGGGCCATGTGGTGTACGACTTGCCCTTGTCCTGTGCCGAGCAGTGCCACCAGCCACCGCCGCCGGTGTCGCAGACTATGCGCACCATGTTGCCATAGCGTGCCTCAACCTCCGCATCGTTATACATGTGGGGCATCACAAGCGAAGTGAATATGCCATACTTCTTTGCCGACTCGGCAATATAGGCAAGGGCACGGGCATACGACTCACGCCCGTAACCATGTCCCACGACACCCATTCCCCTGTCCTTGCCGTCCTCATACCATGAGAGGAAGTCCATGCGGATATACTCAACACCCAGCTCCTTGTAGTGCTTGAAAAAACCGTCGATAAACTCCCTTGCACCAGGATTCTCAGCCACTGCCCAGTTAAACCAGCGGTTTGCCGCACCGGGATTCTGTATCTCCGCCTTGCCGTCGTAGTAAAGGCCGCCGAAGGTGTAGTCGGTACCTTCTATCCTGGTGTCGTTAGGTCCGTGAATCCACAGCGGATTGTCATACACTCCAAGTTTCAGTCCCTTTGCCTTACACTTGTCAACGAGTTCCCTCAGCGATGTTGAGCCATAGTGGGTCATGTAACCGCTGGCATCTTTGGCAAGCATCGGAATAAATCCGTCGGTACACACCATGTCGTAGCCGTATGGCTTCAGGTTGGTTGCCACCCAGTCGATAATCTCGTCCCACTGTGCAGGTGTGAGATCCATATTCTCGTTTGCCACCCCGGCACGCTCCTGCTCATAGCAATACTCGTAGACGCTCCAGTAGAGCGGCGCCCGCTTGTTGTCATGGATTCCCTCCACCACAGGGAGCTCTGGCAGTTCGTACTTCGGCGGATAGCGCATTTCCACATCATCCTTGCATGAGGCAAACAAAGAGGCTGCCGCCATGGCGATTGTCATTATCATAGTTCTGTTCATTGTTTTTCTTTTTACTGTTTCTTTATTCCAATATCTCAGCATTAATTGTCCAATGCTCCAAGTCGAAGGTAAGGCGGTAGTTTCCCGCATCAGCCACCTTCCACTTGTTGTCCGGATTGTTGCAGAACATAAAATCAGTGCTCTCCACTCCGCTCTTGTCAATCCTGCAGCCATCACTTGAAGGGCGCACAAACGGCACATCCCAACTGCCGGTAGCTATGCAAGCCTTGAAGTCGCCAGCGGTGAGCGGTCCTTCGTAAACATAAATGTATGAAGACTTCTTTTCGAGCTGTGTAGGAGCATCGATGTTCCAGCCGTTCGGGGTGGCGTCACCGACAATGTAAAGGTTTTCCGCCACAATAGGCTCCACTGCCGGCTTTTCGTTTTCGCCCAAGAACTCGGTGCTCATGTTCCAGTTGCGGAGGTCGAAGGTCAGCTTATATTTTCCAGCCTCTGTCACCCTCCACTTGTTGTCCGGGTCACCTGCCCACATCACAAATTTTGCATTGTTGACAGGTGTTCTTGAAATTTCAGCCCCGTTGTTCTCAGGACGGATGAACGGAGCATCCCAACTGCCGGGAACAAGACACAGTTTCATTTCTCCGGCATTAAGCGAGCCTTCCCACTCAAACACCAGCGCATCGTCTGCCGTTGGCTCCAACGCTGTGGGCGAATCGATGCTCCAGCCGTTGGGAGTGGCATCGCCCACCATGTAAAGCGTGGATGTCTTGATAGGCAGGTCACCCTCTATAATCTTTAAGTCTTTCTCACCCTCACAGCTTGTGGTCACAGCGGCAAGAAGCAGTCCTGCAATGGCAGGAAGTATGTTTTTAAATCTCATTTTCATATCTGTTGTGTTATAAATATGTTTTATTTGCTGTATCCCGGATTCTGCACCAATGCAGGATTGGCGTTAAGTATAGGACGCATAATCGGGAATATCTTAGTATGCTCATCGGCATCAGGATTCTTGTCCCACCATGTGCCCGATGTGAACTTGTTATAACGTATGAGGTCAATGCGGCGACGGCTCTCGGCAAAGAACTCACGTCCCCACTCATCGAGCATCTCATCCATGTCGAGCGTTGCGCTGCCCTCGGGAGCATAGAGCACCCCTGCAAGCTTGTCCTGCGGATAGTTGCGGCGGCGCACGCTGTTGAGCAGTTTTGCCGCATCAGCCTTCTTGCCCTCGCGCAGCTTACACTCGGCAAGCGAATAGATAATCTCCGGCAGGCGAATCTCGGTGTAGTCGCTCTCCATCTGGTGAGCATCGTCATCGCTATAGAAAGGATATTTGGCAAAATGCCATCCTGAGTTGTGGTCGCCGTCGCGCAGTGTGCTGCTGCTTGCCGTGAGCCACTTCTCGGGAGCCAGTCCCTGGAACTTGCCCACGGCATCACGTATGTAAAGGTCGTAATCCACCTCAGGAGCCTTCACCTTTTTCTTTTGTCCGTTCTCATCGGTATATTCCAGTGCACCGTAAAGGAACAATCCCTCGCGACGGCTGTCACCCAAGTTGCGGTAGAGCTTCATGCGCTCGTCGCCGGCATACTTGCGGAACTTCTGAATTGGCATACCCAGAGTGTAGGTGTAGAGCTCACCGTTGGGCGCATAGCTTGGCGAAGCGGCATATTTGGTGTTGTGGTCACCGCCCTTAGCCTTTGTATCGTTGAAATAGTAACGGGCACGGGCAGGAACGGTCCACCAATAGGTGTCGCCCTGATAGTTCCAGAACGAATAGCCCTGTGATGCCGGGAAACCGAAGATTACCTCATCGCAGTTGTCATTGTCCCAGTCGAAAGCTGCATCCCAGCGGTCTGCCACCTGATAAATGCCATACTCACCGTCGAGAATGTCCTGCGCCACCTTGGCACACTCTGTGTATTTACTCTCGCCGATATATACCTCGGCATTGAGATAAAGCCTCACCAGCAGAGCTGCTGCCCCTGCCTTTGTCCACTGTCCCTGAATGTTTGCCTGTGTGCCGAGAGCTTCCTTTTTGGCAAGCAATGACAAACAGTCGGTCAGCTCACTTTCGATAAACTGGAATATCACCTTTGGCTCCACCTGCCCCTCGGTGTTAAGTTTCACATCGTTAAAGCTGACAGCGAGCGGCACGTTACGGAAACCGTCGAGCAAGCGCAGATAGAACCATGCACGGAGGGCGCGGCACTGTGCCTTCAGATTATCAAACTCCGGCTGTGAGAAGCCAAACTTTGCAGGGGCAAGCTTATCAAGGTCTTCAATGACATAGTTGCACTGCATGATGCCCTGAAAACATCCGTTCCATTCGGTCTGCGCATCGCCGCCGTCCTCCACATTCCATTCATGATAGTGCAGACGGCGCCATTTGCCGCCATCGTCCCACCAGCCGTCGCGTGTAGGAGTAATCAACTGGTCGGCAGTAAGCTCATTGAGCACATGACGGCTGCAAATGCTCCAGAAAGCATGTTCAAACGGGCGGAATGTTGCACGGATAACATCATTCTTGGTGTTATAATAGTTTTGTGTTCCAACCTGATCGTAAAGCGTCTCGTCAAGATCAGTACAGCTTCCAAGCGTTGCGCCAAAGACAGCTGCGGATACTACATATTTAAATATTTTCATGTCCTAAGTTTTTTATATGTTATTAGAAATCAAGTTGCAAGCCAACGATAAACTGACGCGTGGAGGGGAAATAGGTACGCGAGCCCTGTGCTCCCGGTGTGAGTCCGTTCACCTGATAGGTGGAAGGGTCAACGCCGCTGAACTTGGTAAGCGTAAACACATTCTTCATCGTGCCATACAGGCGGATGCGGTCAAGAAAACGGCAGTCCTTTGGCATAAAGGTATAGCCGAGAGTAACCATGTCGAGCTTCAAATAGTCGCCGCTCTCAAGGAAGTAATCGCACACAACAGGATTGGCAGTCGAGGAAATATCGAAGTTCTTGCCGTAAGCCTTCTTCAGACGGTTGCCAGTGAAGTTACGGGTACCATAATAGAAATCGTGGATATTGAAAATATCGTAACCAAAGGCACCACGGAAGAATAGCGACAAGTCGAAGTTGCGGTAGCGGAAATTGTGGCTCGACGAGAGTGTGAACTTAGGCATACCGTTGCCCACCACCTGACGGTCGTCCTCGCTTGCCTGCGAAGCGCGGATTATGTCGCCGTCCTTATCATACACAAGCCACTCGCCCTCTGGAGTGTGCCCCGCATATTTCCACATATAGAAGTTGCCGAGAGGCTCGCCCTTCTCAATGCGCTGAAGGTTATAGTAGGGATATGGATCTTCAGTTCCACAAACATTGTAGAAGTCCTGTCCCACATATTTTGAATTGCTGAAGTCAACAAACTCGTTGCTCATTGTTGTACCCACAATGCTGAAGTTGTAAGAGAAGTTCTTGGTGTCGACAGCCTTAAAATTGAGGTCGAACTCGAAACCGGTATTCTTCATTGTTCCCACATTTACGAAAGTCTCATCGTGCAGATATGGAGGTACCGATACCTTATAGTTGCCAAGCAAGTCCTGCTGGCGGCGGTTGAAGTAGTTGAGCGAGCCATACAGTCTGCCGTTGAACAGCGAGAAGTCAATGCCCACATTCCTGTTTTTTCCTTTCTCCCATTTCAAGTCTGGGTTCACGTTCTTTGCCGGTCCCCACACCTGGAAATACTTACCATTATAATAATAGTATCCAAAACCGCTCATGGTGTTGAGCGAAAGATAGCTGCCGAAGTCCTGGTTGCCGGTGACTCCATAGTCAGCACGCAGCTTGAGGTCGTCAATCCATGAGATGTCCTTCATAAACTTCTCTTCCGAAATGCGCCATCCTGCCGACACTGCCGGGAAGTTACCCCACTTGTTGCTGGCTCCAAACTTAGAAGAACCTTCATGTCGGAGCGATGCTGTAAACATATACTTGCCGGCAAAGTCATAGCTCAAACGGCCGAAAAATGCAATGAGCTTGGCATCGTTCTTATAGCTGCCCATAAGCACTTCGCCCTCTTCCTTTGCAAGTTCGCCAGAACCAAGGTTGTCTGAACCGAGTCCGTCGTTGGGGAAATCCTTGTTCTCGGCATTAAAGCCTGAATACTGTGAATATTGATAAGAATATCCCGCCATCAGCTTCACATTGTGTTTGCCGAAACTGCCGCTATAGTTTGCCAGCCACTCAAATATAGACTGACGCTCCTTGGAGTACGAACGGCTTGCCTCGCCATCATATCCGCCGTTGATAGCCTGAGTGCTGGTGGAAGGGCGGAACCACGAGTTGTTGTTGCTGTACTGGTGGTCGGCAAACATTATCTGTGTGGAAAGATTATGATTGCTTGCCCCCCCATCTTTAGCAAGCAACGGCAGGATATTGAGTTTCACAGTGCCGTCCCAATCCAACAGTTTTGTGTCGGCATGGTCTTTCTCAAGCTTTTGGCGCTCCACAGGGTTTGAGCCAACTACCTGTCCCATGAAGTTGTAATAGCGCGAAGGATTCTCGGGGTCCATGAGCGGTGTTGTAGGGTTTGCCTCAATGGCATCCTTGAACACGCTCCAGTCAGCATTGTCACGGTAGATTATACGTGGTGCCACGTTTGCGGTGAAGGTAAGAAGTCCGCCCTTTGTGGTGTGCATGATAGAGGCGCGTGCTCCATATTCCTCACGGCCGGAACGCAGGTCGATTCCCTTAGCGTCACGATAGTCGGCACTCACACGATAGTTGCTCTTGTCGTTGCCGCCACTGAGTGTCAGCGTATGCTGCATGGTGGTACCAGTACGGCTCACAGCATCGAGCCAGTCAACATTGCCACCAAGGTCCACACCGTTGTCACCCCATCCGAGCCGCACGTCACGGAAATCCTGCGCATTCATCATGTCAAGCTCCTTGTTGATAACATCCCACGACATCATGCCCGAATATGAGGTGTGTACACTGCCGTCCTTGCTGCCTTTCTTGGTTGTCACCACAATCACACCATTGGAACCGCGGGTACCGTAAATGGCTGAGGCGGCACCGTCCTTTAAGATATCAAACGAGGCGATATCATTGGGATTGATGTTGGTGAGGTTGCCGCCAGGCACTCCGTCGATGACAATAAGAGGACCAAGTCCAGCCGAGCGCGACGACACGCCACGTATCTGTATGCTTGCCTGATTATTAGGGTCACCGGCACCGGTATTTGTAATAGACACTCCAGGCACCTTGCCCTGAATCATCATCGAAGGGTCGAGCGAACTAACCGTAAGGAAGTCTTTCTCTCCTACGTGTGAGATGGCAGAAGTTAGCTCTTTCTTGTCCATTGTGCCATAGCCTATCACAACAACCTCGTTGAGAACATCCTGCCTCTCCTTCATTGTGACGTCTATCACCTTGCGGCCGTCAACTGTCTCTTTTGCGTTCTCATATCCTATATAAGAGAACATGAGCACACTCTTGGCCGGAGCCTCTATTGAATACTTTCCGTCCAAATCGGTAACAGTGCCGTTGCCACTTTTGTCAACTCTGACACTTACTCCAATCAGCGGTTCTCCTCCCGTGTCGGTCACCTTACCTGTGATCTTCATTTGCTGTGCCAACGCCGGAGCACACACGCCCAACATCATCACCAGCAAAAGCAGACACCTTGTGGTTTTACTTCTTTGTTTTTGCATAATAGTTTAATGTTTTAATTTAAATTTATTAGGTTCTTTCATTCACATTTTGAATCTGTTTGAAATTCGTCTGCAAAATTACATCAAAAAATATACATTTCCATAGAAAAGTACAGACAAAGTACATTCAATGAGTATTGCATTTATTATATTTCCTTTTATATCAATATTTTACATATTTTGTTTGCAATATCCTAAGTACATTCCGACAGTTTTATCTTGTACTGCCTTTTACTCTTCACCAGTAACTTTAATCCTTATTTTTCTTGAACAGTCTGTCTTCTCAATATTCACCACAAGACATCTTGCGGCAGCGTTGTAACTCCATAAAGATTTGTCTATGGTCCTGCCATTTACGGTAACAGACTTTGGAGCTGTGGCATTCAGAATATTGAGTGTCCACCTACGGGCTACAGGAAGTCCGTCAACAAAGCCCTTACGGGGAAAAATGACAAGAGTTTCTTTATTTTCGGATGCGGAGTGACTGAAAGCTGTCGTTGCGAACACCTTGGCATAATCACTGTTGTCGCCATTGTCCTCATAAAGTGAGCCACTGCCATTGCTGCCAGCCACGACATTGAGTATAATCTCCTCTGGCTTGTCGGTCACATTCCTCACTGACGCAGGATTGAACGGAATCATGGCGCCAGCCTTGAAGAAATAAGGTATCTCGTTGATGCCGAAATTCATTGTCCTCACGCAGGGACCTTCGATAAGCTCATTGGTCGCAACGCTCCACCACTTACCTTCAGGGAACCATATTTTTTTCGATGACTGCCCGTTTACGGCTGCCTCGGTGACAGGGGCAACAAGGATATTATCGCCAAAAAAATATTCACCTTTATATGTATACGCCTCTTCTGCATCAGGATATTCATAATACAGCGGACGACATATCCCAATGCCTGTATCGTATGTGTTGCGTGCCATAGTATATATGTAAGGGAACAAGGCATAACGGAGCTTTACAGCCTCGCGCATCAACGGGAAATTCTCAAATTTCCATATACGCCGCTCAATACGGCTGTCCTTTGTGGCATGAGTGCGGAAGATTGGCGTAAACACTCCAAACTGAATCCAGCGCAGCACAAGTTCCGGATTGTTTACGGTTTTGTCATCAGTAAAGGCATGCCCTCCAAGGTCGTGTCCCCAATAAGCATAGCCCACATTCGATGCTGTTGCGGTGAAATATGGCTGAAAGGCAAGAGTAGGGAAATTGATAAGCGCATCGCCTGAGAACCCTATCTGATAACGGTGACTGCCCAAGCCTCCCCAACGGTGGAAAATCACAGGACGGCGGTCGGTACGGTTCTTTGCCATATCATTATAGAACACATGATTGCACCAGAATGTCTCGCTGAGTCCTGCTGTATACGGGCTTGTCAGGTGCTGCTGCCAGTCTATCCACCAGAAGTCAACGCCCTCTTTCTCATGACTGCGGATAATCCTGTCGAAAAACGACTTTGTGAAATCGGGATAGTCCAAGCTCCATGCTATTCTGTTGTCCTTTATATACTTACCGCCAAGGTCGGAGGCCATCTGAGCGAAATAAGCAGGCGACTCATTCCTGTCTACTCCGTCGGCAGGATGCAGGTTAAGGGCAATCTTGAAATTCTTGGAGTGAATGTCGCTGAGCAGTTCTTGCGGATTGGGAATAAGGTTGGTGTTCCACGACCAGCCCGTCCATCCTCCAATCCCTGCCGACTGACTGTTGGCATCGCCGTTCCAGTGCCAGTCCATGTCGAGAATCATCACGTCGGCAGGAATGTCGTTATCGGCAAGATCCTTCATTATCTGACGGTAGTCGGCAGCAGAGTACGACTCGTACTTGCTGTACCAATATCCAAAGACGTAGGCAGGCGGCAATGGTATTTTGCCGGCAATCTTTGTAAAGTCGCCCAAAGCTTTCTTATAGTTGGAGCCATACCCCATGAAATAGGTATCCATGGCACATGAGTCACGGCGCTCTGCCCACCAGTCATATCCCAACTTACCGTTTGCCTCAAGGGCATAGGAGCGTCCGCCGTCGGCGCGCACAGCCTCCCATGAGTCATCAATCACAGCCCAGCCTGAACGCGAGACAATTCCATTTTCCATCTCAGAGAGTTTGTTGTCGCCGTTGCTGCCGTCGAGAGTGCGGCATGTGCCTTTAAGGTTTTGAGGGTCTTGCTTGCCGGGATACCACAGCACGCTCTGTCCCTTATGTGTCATGGTTATCGACAGGTTATCAGATGAGGCAGGGCGTGTGCGCGGGTCTGTCCCCTTGCGGTATTTTAACTTCAGTTTGTCGGTGGTGAGATAAACCCACTCTCCGTCGTCAGTCTTTTTAAACCGTGGCACAACATCCATTCTGCGATTTTGCACGGCAAAGGTGGCACGGTCTTCAAACACTCCCTTATCGCTGTACTCTATGCGTATCATCTCTGGGGTGAGCACGGTGAAACGCGCGTTGCCCACGGTGACAACTGTTGCAGGATTTGCCTGCGGACTCTGTGCAAACACCACTGAGGGCATAAACACACACAGCCCAAACAGATTTTTCTTAATCTGAAATTTGATTTTCATTTGCGGTCATTTTTTTGTTAAACGTTATGGTTTAGTCATCAATATTTTTCAGCTGCAAAATTAAGCAAAATAAGTATCAGAACTATGCCTAAGTACAGTTTCAGTACATTTCAGCGATTTTACACTTCTTTTATAATGCTTTATACCAACAAATTAGAGCAAAATCGAAAATAATCGTAAGTACATTGTTATTTTTCCAACTTTTTTATTACCTTTGCAAAAATAATTGTAATAAGGCAACAAAAAACTACACCTATGAAAAAGATTACAGCCATTATATTTGTGCTGGCCGCATGCCTTTACGCATACGCCGACAACAGCACATTGTACAATCAGCTCGACAGCGTGATTGCCAACAGAGATTATTACACCAAGGAGAAAGAACAGAAAATAGAACACCTGAAGAAAAGCGCGCAGCTGACCACCGACAAGCATGCACTGCTCAAACTGTATGATGAGATATACAACGAGTACCATTATCTAAGATACGACTCGGCAATGACATACGTGAACAAGGGGCTGGAGCTGGCGCAAGAGGTTGGCGACAACCGTTTCCACTACATGAATGTTATCCATAAAGCCATGCTCCTGTCGGCATGCGGACTATACAGCGAGGCGCAAGACCTTCTCATAAAATTAGATGAAAACAGGATGGACACGACTCTAAGATATGAATACAACCTCACTTTCTACTGGCTGTACACTTATTGGAGCGACTACAGCAACAACAGTGAATATACACAAAAATACTGGGAGAACAAACTGAAATATCTAAGACTGACAATAGAACTGGCTAAAAACTCACCTAACGACTACAACTATCTGATGGGTGAATACCATCTTTATATTACTGGAGACAGGAAAAAAGCGTTTGCATATTATAATATGGTGTTGAACAGTGAGCCCAGAAACTCACGGCTCTACTCCACTGCGGCGTTTGCCGCGGCATGTTGCCATGACGAGGGCACACCGGAACGTGAGAAATACACCATTCTGTCGGCAATTACCGATATCATCACTCCTGTAAAGGAGAATCTGTCGTTGCAGGAACTGGCAAGACAGCTTTTAAACTCGGGTGAGAACATGGAGCGTGCAGAGAAATATATATATGTGTCGATGGAGGATGCCAAATTCTACAACAACCGCATGAGAATAATCAGCATCTCAAACAACATGCCTGAGATAACACAGAAATACAAGGAGATACTAAACACACAAAACCAGCGGCTCAGCACATCGCTCATAGGGAGCATACTGCTGCTCATAGGGCTGGTGATTGCATCTGTGTTTATAATCCGCCAAAACAAGCTGCTTGCAAAACGCCGCCATGAAATTGCTGAAAATAACCGTCAGCTGAAGAGCCTCAACGAGCAGCTGTCGGGACTGAACGGCAAACTGACTGCCTCTAACCAGCGTATGATGATTACCAACGTGAAGCGCGAGGGACTGGCAAAGCTGTATATTGACCTGTGCTCGAAGTTTATCAGCCGGATAAACAACTACCAAAAGCTGGTGTGCCGCAAGATAAAGGCTAATCAGGTGAACGACCTGCTGAGCACCATGACCTCGTCGAGACTTTCCGATGAGGACGCCGCAACATTCATGCACAACTTCGACAAGGCATTTCTCGACCAATACCCCACATTTGTAAGTGAGTTCAACAGCCTGCTGCTGCCAGAACACGCCATAGCTGTGAAGTCAAACTCGCTCACCACCGAGCTGCGCATCTTCGCACTCGTGAGATTAGGGGTGAGGGAAAGCAGCGAAATAGCCAACCTGCTGTTCTATAATCCGAGGACTATCTACAACTACAGGTCGGCAATGAAAAGCAAGGCTGCCAATAAGGACACGTTTGAGGATGATGTCCGGGAGCTCTGTAAAATGATGGATTAAGAATTTTGTTTTTGCCGTTTTATCTTCCACCTTCCACTTTTATGAGGTTAAACCGCTTATTGTGAATGCGGATAATACATCGCACATGAAGCCCCAGTACAAAAGCGGTGTAGCATCCGTACAGTAGAATTGTAGGCGAACTACAGCAGTGATGTAGCCGCACTACAACAACGGTGTAGGCGCACTACAACTGCGGTGTACGGACCGTACAAATAAGCTGTAAAAGCCGTGTACTGCCAACATTCTGTTTTACAACGTATTGTCACAATATAAAATCTGGCTCTTCCACATAGTGATCGAACTCAAGATTCTCTGTATATCCCTTTTTTCTGAAAATATTGAGCACACCCTGCTGCTGTTCCGGCGTAAGTTTACACCGTCCGTTGGCATAATTGTAATACGTGCCGTGACTGCCCAGAAACGCCTTCAAGTTAAGGCGCAGCGTGGCGGCATCGCGCTGCCTTACATTATAAAACAGCTTTTTGAATCCCCATGCAAAGGTTACTATTCTCGCCTGTTTGAACAGTCTGCACTTGCGCCCGTCTCGGCAGGCATTGGGAAACACCGCCGACCCTGCATCTTTTGTGTCATCGACATACTTGCCGGAGATAAAACGGATGCACTCGTTGTGCTGCGGACAATGTTCGTTGAAACAATAAATCCACGCATGGGACAACTGTCTGCCCCTGAAAGTCTCTTCTGTAAAATTCTTGTTCATAAATTACGTGAGTGATGATTAATTGTTAAACGTTCCGTTTTCCAGGTAGTAAAGCATGCTAATTACTATGATTGGATTTCACTGCAAATTTACAAAAACAATTCCATACATGCAAGTTTTTCAGCCATTATTTTACAATTCCCGTCCGTTTTTATGCTTTTCACACTGAAAAGCTCCATCTTTTTGTCCACAAATTGCGGTTTTCATCACTATTTAAGCTCTGGAATGGGCAAGAAAGGTGGAAGACGAGTGGAGGACAACACCCTTTTCATGGCATCTTCCACTCATTTAAAGTCCTGACTACATGAAATTTAAGCTAAAAATAGTGGAAGGTGGAAGATGGAATTAAAAAACTTACGTGAGGGTGTGTCATAAACCTGTGACATGCCCTCTTTTGTGTAATTTATGGCATAA
>JAUNSB010000060.1:0-25305 GCA_030539375.1 Prevotella sp. | reverse complement strand
GTTGGGCACTGGCTGTCAGTGCTGTGCCCAGCAGCATTGCTGCCATAATAATTCTGTTTCTATTCTTCATCTTTATGATATTTTATTGGAGAGTAATCTCCGTTTAATTTTATATTTTTTGTGGCTCTTCTTCTATTCTGTTGAAAGTTAACTTACTTTGTTTGTCAATCTCATCACTATTTTATTTTCATTCCGCAAAAGTATACATTCTTTTAGGCATACTTTAATTGTCTTTTCCTGAGTCTGGATGTCTATACTCTGTGAAATGATGAGAATACATTGCGGCAGGCAAAGCATACTTTTGGATTGTAGGATTTTAGAATTCCACTCCCGCACTCAGCTCAAAGCATCCAAGATTACCGTGCTTATAGTCGGGCTTATCATATTCTGCCGGGTTTTGGCTGTATTGATACCAATGAATGTAATACGGTACCGACATCATCATGTATCCAGCCTGAATGAACAGCCGTGTCTGCCGTCCTATGTTGAAGTCTACACCCACGGCTGGCATGGCATAATAGTGAGGGGCATGCGTCACATAGTCGGGGTCGTTGTCATTCACCACAAACTCCATTCCTGCCTCAACCGACACAAATGGGCTGACCTTGCCTTTCGTGATGTTATATTTTCCCTTTATGAATACGGGAAAAAGCGTGTACTCATCAGAATAATATACATTCACCTGCTTGTCCGCTTTACTCTCCTTTAAGCCGTGCGACAGCATATCCTTATACTCCAGTCCCGTTCCGATGCCGGCCTTCAGCTGTGGTGTGAACTTATACATCGCAGTCATCTTTGCGCCAAATCCGCCGTAAAAGGCATTGTCACTGCTGTATTTCGAGGCAGGCTCTTTGTGACCAATGTCCCAATAAGCCCTCACCGAAAACGCCATTTTCTTCTGCGCGCTTGCCGTCAGCGCCGCAACCGACAGCACTGCTGCCATAATCTTTGTTTTCATTGTTAATACCATTTTTCCTTATTATATTGTTTTCTAAATATAGTCTTGCAAAAGTATGCATTCTTTCTGATATATACAAGAATATCTGTATGTTTAACACAGCGCACTATGCTAAATAACATAATGGCTGTGTTAAAACAGATAATCTACATTACCATTGTAGAGCCCTTTGTTCATTCATTTATATCATCTCTCAGTTGCCGTTTTTTATTTTTCAAATCTTTTTTCTTATGCTTAATGCTCTTTTTCCAGTTACGGTAACTTGCAATATCTTCCCACAACCATTTTTTCTTTTTATGGTAATATATATCTGGGTCAATATCTATTGGAGAGTGTTGAAATCTATAGACCCTTCCAATTTTTTCTTGCTGGCAGTAAGGTACAAACTTTTTCCCGTCAAAATCTTGGTCATTCTCTATAATCAGACTTTGTTTGTCCAAGATCTTCAGGGTCAGTCTTTCCTGTCTCCACATCTGCTGAGGTCGGTCGTATATGTCAGCGATAATCCTGTTCCCTGTGACTTTGTACACTCCAGCAAACCAATAGCCAAAAATAAACGTACCATCATCACACAGTCTTATTCTACTTGTATAACTGTCGTTTACATGACATACGAACTCACCGCCAACTAAGACATATCTCTTTATGTCTACACCTTTCTCAGTGTATTTTATCTTCTCTGCTCTTTTAATAAAGTTTTTTGTCGTAAATGGCAATGCACAAGATTGCAGAGCCAAAGTTATTATGCATACGCCTAATAACAAACACTGTTGTTTAATTAATATCCCCATAATGAAAATGGATTTATTGCACCAGAATATGAAAATGGCCCTGTATATAAATAGTCATAATTGAGATAAAAATTTTCATGTCCAAATCCTTTATGTACTAAGTTTTGAGTCATGTTCTGTATATGTTTGCCACTATATCCATAGCGATATATTTGATTGTTGCGTTTTACCCCAATCCATAACGGAGCCATATATACTCTGCCATCGTTCCAGGCACCACGATCTGAATTTAAATTTTTTCCGACAGGCCAAGGAGCTGCTACATCTTTTGACCAATATTTGTCGGCACGTCCATTTTCTGCGCCAAAATTGGTATCAACATAAGTACCTATAGTAAAAGAACCTATAGACAATTCTGCTGCACTCGATCTCCAACGGTCTTCTTTATCACCCCATAAATCATTTGAAATTTTAAATGAAGTATTACCAAATTCAAAACCATGTGTTCCAACTATCTGATCATCTATTTCATTTCCATGAAAATAGCCACTATAATAGCGAGTTTTACCATACATTAAACCAAATCCAGAAATTTTAGCATGTAAAAGCCAGCCACTAAAAAAAGTTCCATTACCAATACTTATTCCTATATTGTTCCTATCATTACCATAATTTGCTGCTATTCCAATTCCTGCGGACAATCCACCAGTTCCATATCCTAATAATAAAGATGTTGAAACATTTAAATTAGATGTTATAGGAATCGACAGTGATGGACACAAGCCGTTTACCATCGTATTCATACCGATGTTCATCGCTTCATTCCATGTTGTGGAAGAAATAGTTCCAGCAGCCATCCCTGATGAATTAAATCCTACCCATGCTGCTCCGGCAGCCATTAATCCAGACTTCACAGAAGACCATCCCCAATTGCCTGTTGAAAGTCCACTTGACACATACCCGGCAACAAAACCGACAGCACCTATTAAGAAATCATCAATGCCTATCCACTCTCCTGTGACATCGGTATGCATCAACGGGTTGTTCAAACAATACGAATAGCGGTTGAAGTTCTGTGACATATCTGGACTCTGCACATAAGGGTCGGGGCTGAGGAAACGGCCAAGTACAGGATCGTAAAGACGGGCGTTCATGTTTATGAGACCGAACATCTGCAGGTGTTCATGTCCCGTATATCCTCGACCGAGCAACAATATTGGCTCTTCATCGGCTCTATACACTGTGTATGTAGCTGGATTGCGCAAACGTCCCCAAGCATCGTAGCTGAGTTCCTGAACAACATTGTTGTTCTCATCTACAATATGAGTGATACTGCCGATATTGTCGCGGATAATATTATAAAGTGTGGAAGCGGAGCCTTCCTTTACGATAACGGATGTGGCATCGTAATAATCTCCGTTAAGATACAGTTTCTCCTTTGTATCGCTCGGTTTGATATCCATCTCATAACATCCGCCAAGATAATAGCGTGTGAGGCTGGCATTGCCGTTGTCGGTGACGGTCATCTTAACCCTGTCGTAATCACCGTTGTATACAAATTCAGCCGAATAGCGTCCCTGTGTTATTGTATTGGGGCGGTAGAACTGGGTGTATGTGATGTCCTGCTGCTCTGAAGGTATGTTGGTAGTGGCGTTAAGGCCGTTTACGGCGTATGGCTTGGCATCACCGTATGTAAATGTTCCGGCATCGCTCTTGGCTGTGATGTTGCCGTTGTCATCGTAATCTACGGTATTTGTGCCATACTTTGTAAGGCGGTCAAGGCAGTCGTATTCAAAGCTTTCAGTGATGTTTCTCACATTGTCCCTACGGCTTATAAGGCGGTGCTTTGCTGCATCATAGCCGAGAATCAGATGGCTCAGTGCTGACGAGCCTCCCGTGGAAGTGCGTATGCTTGCAATATTTCCGTATGCGGTATAACCGTTATTGAAAACAAGTCCTCCTGTTTGCAGGTTCGTGGCGTTGCCGTAAGCATCAACGGCATTAATCTTGTAGATGGATTTTGTACCATTTTTCACCTCTACAAGGTATCCGTTTTGATACGTGTAATTTTCTGTGGCAAGTACACCTGTCTGTGACGTGTATTTTACTGAGCTGACATTGCCGTTAGAATATGTAAAATCTTTTTTTAGCCAGACATCGGCATCCGCATATTCCGTAGATGAGGTCATACGGCCGTATGAGTCGTACGTAAAAAGAGTCTTCGTGCCGTTGTTGGTATTTATTTCCTTTACATTATTGTACTGGTCGTATGTGTATGTTGTGGTCTGTCCGTAAACCACGCTTTTACTTGTCATCCTTAAATAAGCATCATAGCCGTATGACATAGCCCGTCCTTGGGCATCGGTGAAGATGTCCAACAATCCTGCTGAATTATAGTATTTAACTGTGTGGCCAAGACTCGGGTCGTTTGTGTCGGTAGGCCTGCGCCACTTGTCGTATGTGAAAGTTGTGGTGACACCCGTCGGAGACACTATGGAAGATGGCTGTCCGTCGGCTTTAAGGTTATACGTGAGCGTACCGGTATCGTCGGTTATGCTTATGAGATTGCCCTGTGCGTCAGTTTCTTTTGTTACAGATGTACCGTCAACTGTGGCTGTTGTTGTTTTACCGTTGTAACTGAATGAGGTCTCAATGCCTTTGATAACCGATTTTGTCATACGGTCGTAGCTGTCATACGTATATGAATCCCACGATGACGCAGAGCCTGTGAATGGATAGGATTGCCTCTGCAGTCGTCCGTATGAATCATATAGTAAATCTATGTTGGACGCAGTGCCGTTAAAATTTGTGACGGATTTTCTCACCTCACGGTTTAATGCATCATACACAATCTTGGTAGTCGGTGTTCCCGTGCTGCTTTCTGTTACGGCATATAGTCCGTTTGTACCTTCTGTTGTCCATGCGTATGTTGTTGCCTGTGACGTCCCGTCAGGGTATGTAACAGAGGTTTGGCGACCAAGACCGTCATATCCGTAATTTGTCTTTTTGCCATATTTGTCAGTGATGCTGGAAACCAGTCCATAATTATCATAAGAGTATTCATTGGATAATCCCAACATATCCGTTTCTTTTGTCACTCTTCCATACACGTCAAACTGGAATGTCTTAGACAAAGCATTTTTAGACGAATATTGTTTCTCATTCTCATTTGTGACATTTCCATTACTGTCGTAAGTATAATTCATGGTTTTTGTCAGATTCCCATCCACGAAATGTTTTATTTCAGTTGGACTGTATTTGTTGTTATATGCAGTCACTTGCGTTTTTTCTGTGTATGTGTCACCGTTTTTCTTTGTTGTGGTTATTACGTTTTGGGCATTACCGAGCTTATAAAGTTCTTTTGTATCAGTTTTATGGTTATATGTGTATGTTTTTTCTATAACAGCATCTTCTTTATGAGTTGCATAATCAGAGTATGTAGTTTTTTCTGTCAACGGATAGCCGTAGCTGTCAAAAGTGTTTTGGGTGACAGCCGTAACATTTGTAAGTTTATTGTTTATTTGTTTTCCTGTAAGATTTATTGTTGCCAATTTGTTGCTGTTCACAGATACTGAATATGTGTTTGTTTGTGAACTCAAAGGAGAACTTTGTTCCTTTATTACTCCAAAATTATATGGATCATAAGTTGTAACAGTTACTTGGTTTCTGTTATCATAGCATGTTATTTTTTCAAAACCTTTGAAACCAAGTCCTTGTTTATGCAGTATTGCATTCTGATACGTATACCGTTTGTTATCTGCCTTTGTGCCGTTCACGTACAGTTCCGTTGTATATAATACAGGAACATTCTCTTTAATTACCGTATATGGGAATTTATCTATATAGCTGCTTGTATAAATACCGCTGCTATAGCTGTCCCCAATGCGGTATTCGTTTTTCTCAACGTTGCCAAGACTGTTGGCGACGCCAACCAAAAGATTGTCCTTACCAGCATGTACAGAACAGCTGTATTTCGTAAGTGTTCCACTGTTTATGTTCTGACTGAACAATTGTGTATATTTATTTCCAGCCAACTGGTTCACAGGAACCAGCAATGACTTTTCTAAGGGAAACAGCGTTGATGATACATTGGATGTCGTGGAATTATTGTTAAGAAGATATGTGCTGAATTTCTGGGAATTATATCCTATTACATCAGTAAGACCATCACCATTTATATCCTGAAAAAGGATTGTGCTGTTTTCTGTATAAGTTGCACTTTTAAAAAAGTGTTTGGACCAGAGAATGAGCCTGTCTGGAATGTACCATCGCCCTTTGAACGGTATACTGTCCATGTTGTGTTCTTTGTTGTTCTGTCTGGAGAAACAATGATATCTATTAATCCGTCACCATTAGTTTCTGCCAGCATTAAGTCTTTGTTCTCCATAGAACCTCGTGTAGGATAAGACTGTGAGCAAGCCAGTTCTCCTGTGAACACCCCATTGACTTTACGGAAAGAGTATATATGCATACCGTTGGGGTCAATAAGTCCGAGGTCGCTTTTCCCGTCACCGTCAATATCTGCGACAAATAATTTGTCGGAATTGTTTATCATATAAAATTTATATAAATTCTTATCCGAGTCATTATTTAATTTTTCTGTATATTTTAGTAATCCTGAATTATATACAATTTTGTTGTTCTCAAGATCGAAAATATATACAACACCTGGCATATCGTCATTCCCAAGTGGCTTGTCCATTCCTACGGCTAATATTTCCGATTTTCCGTCACCGTCAAAGTCTCCTGCAAAAAAACGTTTGGGCTGTATGCTCCATTTATCGGAATTATCCTTATGTGTGGTGTTAAATGTAAAGGTTCTTGTATATGCCCTGGCAATGCCTGTTGTACCATTTCCTTTGTATACATTAAAAACAAGCTCATCCTTTTTGTTGTCATTCACATAGTTGTTTATCTTTATGATACAGTCTTCAAGTTTTCCTGTCAGGTCTGCAAACATTATATCAATAAAGCCTTTTTCGGTTTGAAGTGTAGGTAATTGGTTTGCGACAGATGCTGTCAAATCGGAAAACAGTAAAATATTTTGATTCTCAGGGTATTTGTTGAATATGTAGTTTTTACTATGGCTAAACAGGCCTCCACTTTTTTGAACATGTACATATTGATTGGACACAGGCCATGTTATTAGACATCCTGATTTCCCGAAACTCGACACGTTGCCATATATTGATTTCAAATCTTCAATAGTTTCAACCTTAAAGTATTGTGTTAACATTGTTGAGGATTGGTTATATGAAAAACTGGGAGTATCCTCATAGTAAAATTTCAAAGGGTTGACAGATCCAGATTTTCCTGAATATTGTATTTCGGAAAGAAGTGTATACTTATTTCCCGTTTTATAGGCTAAGGTGTAAGTGCCTAACAACGTGCTGCCAAGCTTGCATGTCACAGATTTCAACCTATGATTTTCCTGTACGTTTTGTCCTGAGATAAACACATTCGTATTGTCACTGCGTGTATCGTATGTGAAGTTGATAGTGGAATTGTTGTATGATACTTGGTCTATCCTATAACAATTATTGGAAAAAGTGTAGGAGTAATCTATGCTGTTGCCATACACATCCGTGAATTTTGTCATTGGATATGTCAGCTTGTTGGTTGCATTTGAGGTGTAACCAAATATGCCTTTACTGCCATTAGGATAAAAGACATCGAAATAACACACAGCATTACCGCTGACATGAGCTGTGACTTTTATATTCCCGACTTCTGTCTGATAAGTGTTGCTGCCAATTTTAATAAGTCTTGTGCCATCCAGGGAAAAAGCGTCATTAGTGTCAAGTTTTATTTTTTCAGGTGTGTTGTCATAGTATGTACTCTTTGTGACACGACTTATCGAAGACAAGCCGCTTAGTGACCACCCTATGCCAAGGGGACCTTTCCCACCTTGACTGGAATAGGTAAAGGCAATCTGTGGGGTAAGGCCGTTAATTCCGGGATATACTGTCATAGGAACACTATATGTTTTTGCCCCTGTTTGACTGATGCCTGATTGTATACCTATTTGACCAACAGTCTTGCTTGTATTTGGTGACACATGGTTAGGGACTGTCGATGAAGAGGATGATGTATTTGCTATAGTCATTATTTCAGCAGGGGGCAATAAGTCAATAATATTGGCTGTATCGGCATTGCTGATCGGATTTATTACAGGATTGACTATTATGGTGTCATTGTCGTCATCTGATATATTGTGTGCAATACATATGGTAGTAGAACCTAACAGTATGCATAATAAAAGAAAAAATGTATTCTTAATCATTGTCTCTATCCTCATAATATTTAGCGTTTTACAAATTTATGGCTTTCCGTTTCGCCATTGATGTCTATATTTATAATGTATACCCCGGCACGCAGATTTTTTGTTTCTACAACTTCAGCATGTGAGGACGGTCTTTTGCTGAAAATCATATTGCCTGACAGATCATACAGTACTATGGTGCAGTCTGACAGACTGGTACCGTGAGGAATGTTCACGGTCAGTCTGCCATTGGTTATTTCTGCATTGGTGTCCAGCTTGCTTCGTGTCTGTGATTTGGCTGATTTCAATGCTCGTTTTATCCGGTTGCCGTTGGCATCGTATGTATATACAATATTGTTTTGTGCTTGTGTCACAGACGAAAGTGTCAGCACACACAGCGAGAGTAATGTCTTTTTCATTATATTCTTCATAGTTGTGCTTTTTATTATAGTTCTATCTCTGCCCAGAAATAGTAATCGCCTCTTATTACCTGCAGTTTATAATTACCTGTAAGTTCTTTAGGCAGTTCTACTACACCATCGGTAATCACCGTAGAATATACAATATCATCGCCATATAACAGCTGCATGACACAGCCGTCACCCCCATTTATATATAATGTGTGCCCATTGATAGAGGCTGAAGGACATCTTACGGGAGCCTTGGGTAAAATTTTAATGCCCTTACCAGGCCTTATCATCTCACACTGAAAAGTTAGATTCCCAAACATTCCATGTGCTGTAATCATTAGGTTAGCACACATAAACAATGTGCATACTGCAATAAAAAATTTTTTCATGTTGTTATAGTTTTTGTTCGCCAGCAAAGGTAGGTAAAAAATCAAAAACACGCAAGGCTTTTTGTATTTTTAAATAACGACTTTTGAATTCTGTGGAGCTAATTTAACGATATTCAACGTATTACAAAAAGTACAAAAAGTACACGGACAGACAGATTATATCTTTTTTATGTTGGAATCAAGCCCTTTAGTGCCTTTTGATTTGAATATTTTTAAATTTATGGAACTGCGTATGTTCGATATGTTTTGTTTTGTCATATCAAGCAATATTGTTATATCTGACGGTGAAAAATCAAGCTTGACAAGTATGCTTACAATTTTCTCGTTGTCTGTCAGCATGTAGTTTTTATTATCTATTTCCGACATAAACTCGGAGTTGTGTTTACGCATCAGATTCACAAGGCAGATATGTTCCGGTGCTGTCATTTTCACATGTTCAGAAGTTTTTTTGCGTAATTGTTTTACAATAGGACTTTCTATCAGAAAATGCTCAATTGTCCAGTTTTCCATAGGTGATGGTGATTCCTGATACATGGATAAGGCATTGTGTAGCCTACGGATTTTTTCTTCTTGATTTTTGCGATAGGCATTTGTATCCGTTTGAAGCAATTCATAATCTTCCTTTGCCTTGTCAAGCTCTGTATACAGAGCTGTGTATTTTTCATTTTGTTGTTTTATTGCCAGCTCTCTCTTTTTCTTATTCCGTAAAATAAATCTTATAATAAAGATCACAAAAACACTGACTGTTATACATATATATATTATTGTTTGGTGATATTTCTCAGATTTATGTTTGGCAACCTTTGCTTCATGTTTGTAATGCATATAGTCATATAGTGCCTGTGTACGCAGAATCTCTGATGATGACTGTTGTACACTGGCTGTATCATTGGCGTCGCAAAAGAGCTTGGAATATTTCACCAGTGAGTCCGGCACATTGCGTTTTTCATACAAATACATCATTCCTCTGTAAGCCGCTTCCGACATTTCTATATCCACAGAATGTCTTAACAACTTCCTGAAGTATATTTCCGCGGAGTCCAACTGGTTCAGTCCATAAAAGCACATGCCCTTGAAATAATAGTTATATTCAAGTCCATCGGCTATCTCACCATTGTGAAACAACCCAGATTCCTGTTCAAATTCCTTGAAATATCCATATGCCTCTTCATACTGTCCTTTATCTAAGCAGCATTTTATTATTGTCGGCAACACATGTGCTCTTTCTTTATTATATCCGTATTTTCCGTACAAATCTCTTGATTTATGGCATATACTAAGCATGGAGTCCGTCGTGTTCCATAATTCATAAGCTAAGGAACGACTGGAATAAAAATGTATGGCATTCAGCGTATCCTTTGCTTTCCATGCCGTTTGTTCAGCGACTTTGATTGCATTTAAACAATATTGTGGAACTCTTTTTTCATAAAATAAATATCCCATTTGTCCATAAACACGGCTCAGCTGCCAATAATCGCAGTCTGCATCCGTGGTGTCAGCCATTGCCACGGCATCTTGAAAGCATTTCAGCGCCATGGGCGACTCACCCATGTCATAATATGCGCGTCCGAGCAGATAATGGGCAAGCATCTTTTCGTTGGGTGTCCCGTGACCGTCGAAATAGTCGGCAAGCTGCTGTGCTTCCTCCGTGGAGCGGAACAGCGTATCAAGCTTGTTGAGCGCATTGGTGCGGTGGAGGCTGCACTGCATGCGGAAGTGGCGCCCGAATTGCTGCTCATGCTCCTTGAGGCTGTCGAAAATATGCAGTGCCGAGTCAGGAGCGTCATTCATCAATGCCACTGCATGCTGCAGTGCCATGCGGCGCTCACGGGACTCTGAGCATGACAATATCGTGCAGATAAATATGATGTATATAAACGTTCTCATTGCTTTCTTTTTGAAATACGACTGCAAAGTTACGAAAAAAAAATTGAAGAAACAAAGTTCGACGAAGTCAATGAAGAGTGAAGAATTGAAAATCGATGAAATCACTACGAAGCTGATGAGCTTGCGAACTAATGAAGAATTTCGAGTTTTGAAACAAAGTTCGAGGAAGCTAATCAGCGGGTTGAAAGGAACAGATAATATTGCCGTGTAAACATAATTCTGAAAAAATCCTGCATAATTTTTTGCGAAATAGAAGAGCGTGAAAGCAATAAACGGCGTTTTTTAACTTAACAAATGTAAAGGCGGACAGACGGTAAAATTACAGTTGGTGAATTCTACGCGATTCTCAGAGAGGACTTTGTCATAAATTTTTCGTCTTGTGTCACTATAATCCTTGTGCCTGTCATAACGTGGCATGCACGATGATAATGAACAAAACTTACAGCGAATGTGATAAAACATGGAAAAAAATTTGCGGATGTTAGAAAAAAGCAGTACATTTGTAGCCCAAACAGACAAGGAACCTAAGAAAACGAACAAGAGAACATATATGTGCAACAAATATATAGGATTTGTCGTGGCATTTTGCGGGATTCTGCTTGCACTTCCAATCAAAGCCCTGAACGGCATAATGTACGACTACCAGTTTTTGGCAAGCAGCAGAATAAACACTATTTGTCAAGACAAACATGGCTTTATCTGGATTTCCACCAACTTCGGGCTAAGCAAGTTCGACGGTTATAACTTTTTCAACTATTATCACAGCAGCAAGGACACAACAACAATAGTAGACAACGCCATCACGGTGCTGGAATGTGCAAGAGACGGCGAAATGTTTATCGGCACCAACAAAGGACTGATGCAATATGACTATGCCACAGACCGTTTTCACAACTACCGTTTTCCCGAACCCATACAGCCACGTATAAGCTCTCTGACAGAAACTGCCAACTGTAATCTGTATGTTTCCACTGCCGGACACGGCATATATATATTTGATAAAGCCACCCATTCGCTGCATCACGAGGAAAGTTTTGAACGTATGACGGGCAACCGTTACATGATAATACTGCTGCATGAGCACGACGGGCATATATGGCTGAAGACCAGTGACAACCGTTTTTTTCGATGCACCGTTAACCGCAACAGATGCGTCAAGGCACAGCAGATAGACTGCAACGAAGAGATTGTGGCAATGGCAGACCGGGGCAACGGCAAGGTGCTTGCCTTTACGGGGCGGCAGATATTTCAGTTCTATGCTGCAACAGGGAGAATACAACCATCCAAATATATTCTACCGGAAGAACTGCGGATAGCCTCAGCCCATGTATTGCCCGACGGCACTATATATATAGGTACGCAGGCACATGGAATATACGCAATATCCCAAGGGCAGACGACAGCCCATAAGGAACCTCTTTACAACAGCCGCAATCTGATGGACGACATGTACATCAACAACATAATGCGTGACAAAGACGGCAATATATGGGCAACAAGTCCCAACCACGGTGTTTTTCTCAGCTCAAACACCAATCAGATATTCCGTATGCTTAACCTGACACTCAATGACAAACCACTGTACAACAATGTAGTATCAATAGCTCCGGCACCCGGCGGCGGCATGATTGCAGTGGTGACAAACAAAGGCGTTTTCCATGTGGACAATAATGGAAAAATAAGCCTGTGTACAGGTGCGCCACAAGGCAGCAATGTAATTTTCCGCGACCGTCAGGGAACTTACTGGATAGGTGCCGGGTCTGCCATTTACACCTATAATCCCGTCACCGGCACAAGCACAATGGTGGAAGATGCCCGCGGAGGCAGCATCACAAGCATAGCCGAGGACCATGTCGGCAACATTTACTACAATATGATTGGCAACGGATTTGCCATACTCAATAAGGCAACGGGACAACGACGGCATTACAGCACCCGCAAAAAACCTAAAAACAAGGGTGCAAAGTTTGGCAACAACTGGGTGGGACAGATGTATTGCGCCCACGACGGTGTGATGTGGATAACCACATCGAGCGGAATATGGCGCTACAACCCTGTAAAAGACCTGTTTATAGACCACGGCACCGGCGACGGCATGATGAGGGAATTTTGCATAAACACCATTTGCGAGACACCCAGCAACGAAATGATTGTAGGCACATCGAGTGGTTTATATCTCTGCCGCGCCGACGGACATTTCAGCCGGCTTCCGGGCTGTGAACTCTTAGAGGACATGCAGATAGCAAGCGTTGTAGGCGACAAGGAAGGAAACATGTGGATAAGCACCATGAAAGGCATCTGGCAATACAACATCGGGCAGCACAGGCTAATAAGCCGCCAAAACAGTAAAAGCATTACCGAAGACGAGTTTGTGGACAGGGCATTTTGCCTCACCGACGGCGACACCATCTGCTTCGGCTCCAACGGCAGCATTGTGGCTTTCAGCCCAAGGCAGGCAAGCACAAGAGTAAACCGCATAGGGAAAGTGTACCTTACCCGCTTTGCCACAATCACAAAGACTGCCGACCCATTTGCTGACACATTCTCCATAGACTGGGACGACCGCCGTTTCACCATGGAATTCTCACTGCTCAATTATAAGGATGCAGCAGGCATCGCATACGAATACCGGAAAAACGGCGGCAAATGGCTGCCGTTTGAGAACGACGGCAATACCCTCACGTTTGTCAATCTGCCGTCGGGCACCTACAACTTCGAGATACGCGCCACAACCGGGGGGGCAAATTCGTCAACAGTCAAGAAAATTACCGTAACGGTTAATCCACCGTGGTATGCCACACTCTTGGCAAAGATTATCTATACACTGACAGGACTGCTGCTGATATACATTATTATAATATATATGAACAGGAAACAGAAGGCTGCGTTTGAAGAAGAAAAAATGCAGCTGCTCATCAACGCCACCCACGACATACGCTCTCCGCTTACCATGATACTCGGTCCGATTGACAAACTGAAAGACCTGGTAGGCAAGACCAATGCCGACAATCAGCTGCGCGACTCCATGAACCATTATGTGGACATAATAAACCGCAATGCCGAGCGGCTGCAGCTGCTTATAAACCAAATCCTCGACATGCGCAAGATTGACAAGCACCAGATGAAGCTGAAATGCCGCGAAACGGACATGGCACAGTTTGTACGCCAGATATGCAAGTCGTTTGAGTTTGCTGCCGAGCAGCGCGACATTGCACTCCGCATTTACGGCTCTGGTCTGCCCACGGTGTGGATTGACCGCGGCAACTTCGACAAGGTGATTACAAATATTCTGTCAAATGCCTTTAAGTTCACGCTCGACGGCGGAGAGATAACCATTGAACTCAGTCACGACGACCGGGAAATGACCGTAAAAGTGACTGACACCGGCGTGGGCTTCGGCAAGGAAAAGAACTCACGCCTGTTCCAAAGGTTCTACCAAGGCAGCGAGTCATCACGGTTAGGCGCCACAGGAACAGGCATCGGACTTAACCTGGCGCTAAACATTGTAAAGCTGCACGGCGGAACAATATCTGCAGAAAACCGCTGTGACGGACAGACCGGCGCATGCATAACCATTAAATTACCACTGGGCAGCAAGCATCTGCCGCCAGAGTGCATACAAACTGTGCCCGCCGTGGAAAGCAACAGTCAGAAGGTGATTTACCAGAGAAACAGGATAATGATTGTGGATGACGACAGCGAACTGCTGTCTTACTTATCCAACGAGCTCAAGCCATGGTACCGCATTGACGCGTTCTCCAACGGCATCGACGCCTTTCAGGCACTTCTTTCACAAGACTACGCCCTGGTGGTAAGCGATGTGATGATGCCAGGCATGGACGGCATTGAACTGCTGAAACGGATAAAGCAAAATCCCAACACCAACCACATACCGGTGATACTGCTTTCCACAAAATCGGAAGTCACCGACCGCCTCACCGGCTTCAGGGGCGGTGCCGACGCGTATATAGCCAAGCCATTCAGCACCGACGAGCTTCACACCCGCATTGACAACATCATTGACAACCTGCACCGCATACAGTGCAAGTTCAGCGGCGTGCAGCAACAGCATGACAAGGTGGAAAACATAGATGTGGACGACAATAACAACCAGCTGATGAAGCGCATAATGAAGTCGGTGAACGCACATATTGCCGACACAGACTATTCGGTAGACATAATGGCACAGGAGGTGGGACTGAGCCGCGTGCAGCTGCACCGCAAGATGAAAGAAATCACCGGAGTGTCAACAGGCAAGTTCATACGCAACATAAGAATGGAGCAGGCAAGCAGGCTGATTCTTGAGAAAAAGAGCAACATTGCCCAAGTGTCATACAGCGTAGGGTTTGACGATCCCACTTATTTTTCCACTGTGTTCAAACAATATTACGGAGTGGCACCATCAGAATACGCAAAGAAAAAATAACCTCTGCCGGCATTTTTTACAAAAAATACCATTTTCTTTATTTTTTGTTTCAAAAACAGCCTTTGATTACATGTATGAACTAAAATCAAAGGCTTTTGAAACGTTTTTCCCTTAACATAGTGTTACAAATCATTAATTTTGCAACAAAAATGTTACATGCACTGCATTTGTCTCCGCATGACACCCTAAAAAAATATAACCATTTATTAAATAAAACTATCGAACGTATGAAAAAGAATTTATTGTTTCTATTGATGTTTTTCCTCAGCGTCAGCGTTTGGGGACAAAACAGACAAGTGAAAGGTCAGGTGGTTTCGGCTGCCGACGGCGAGCCCATCATCGGCGCGTCAGTTGTTGAGAAAGGAACGAAAAACGGTATCGTTTCCGATCTTAACGGTGAGTTTACCATTACCGTCTCACCAAACGCCACCCTAAACATCTCGTATCTTGGATTCAAGTCGCAGACCGTAGCCGTCAACGGCAAACAGTCAATCAAGGTTGAATTACAGGAAGACGGTCAGCTGTTGGACCAAGTAGTGGTGGTAGGTTATGGAACCATGAAAAAGAGCGACCTCACAGGTGCCGTGATGAGCGCCAACCTGAAGGACTTTGAGAAAGCCCCCAACACCAACATCCTGCAGACTCTGCAGGGAACAGTGCCGGGACTTAACATCGGTCAGGTGGCAAGCGCCGGCGATTCGCCGTCAATACAGATTCGAGGCAGGAACACCATCTCGGGAAGCACCGACGTGCTGATTGTGCTCGACGGTATCATCTACACCGGTTCAATGTCGTCAATCAATCCTGCCGACATAGAGCGCGTAGATGTTCTGAAAGATGCCAGCGCAACAGCCGTTTATGGTGCACAGGCTGCCAACGGCGTGCTGCTCATCACCACGAAGAAAGGCACACAGGGCAAGGCTAAAATCACCTTCACATCATCATACAGCTTCCAGAGCCCCACAAAGAACCTGAAGCCAATGAACCGTGCAGGCATGATAAACTGGATGAAGGACACACAGTGGAACACAGCCTACACCGAGGCTTCGGGCTATACCCAGGACAATCCCGACTTCAATCTGGCTGCAACCGCTCCCGATGCCTATATGCGCGATGAAAACGGTAACCTCATAAGCACCGACTATAACTGGTGGGATGAGTTTACACGCAACGGCTATATCTTTGAAAACAAGCTGAGCATCACTGGCGGCAACGAGTCTGCCTCGTATCTTATCTCTGTGGGCAACACCGACCAGGAGAACATGCTGCTCAACGATGACTTCAAGCGCAACAGCATACGCGTGAACATTGACGTTCAGCCGCGCAAGTGGTGGAAGGCTGGCGTACAGGCTTTCGGCTCGTTTGTTAACAAGGACGGCGCAGAGACCTATCTGCCATTCCTCGTAACCTACAGTCCGTTTGCCTATCCTTTCGATGACAAGGGTGAGATTGTGCCTTATCCAATGGGCGGCGTAATGCGCGACAACCCGTTCATGGGTTCTGTTGCCGACGACGAAGACCGTCTCAACACTTTCTTTGCCAACCTCTACTCTGAATTCCAGTTGCCGCTGAAGGGACTCACCTACCGTTTCAACTTCGGTAACAACTACCGTGTATCCGAACATAACTATGCCAACAAGTACAGTTATTTCCCCATGGGACAGGCTTACAAGAACCACAGCTCTTACTATGACTACACATTTGACAATATTCTGAACTATCAGAACACATTTGGCAAACATGACATCGGTGCCACATTTGTATACGGTGCCAGCCGCCGCAAATACAGCTATACCGGTGCAGAGGCAAGAAACTTTGCACGTCTGATTCTCGGTTTCAACAGTCTGGAGCAAGGCAAGGACCAGTACACCACCTCCGATGCCTGGAAATCGTCACTGCTGTATCAGATGTTCCGTGTAAACTACAAATTTGACAACAAGTATCTGGTGACAGCCACCGTGCGCCGTGACGGTTTCTCGGGATTTGCTGCCAACAACAAGTTTGCAGTGTTCCCGTCAGTAGCCCTTGGCTGGGTGCTCTCTGAAGAGAAATTTTTCCAGGTGCCGTGGGTTGACCATCTGAAACTGCGTGCCGGCTACGGTGTTAGTGGAAACCAGACAGGAATGTATTCATCGCTGTCGCGCGTCAACTCACAAATAAGCTATGTGTTTGGCAACGGTGCCGCATCGGGCGTGCTCGGACAAGAGCTAGTGTCACTCGGCAACTCAGACCTCAAGTGGGAGAAGACGGCAGGATTCAACTTCGGACTTGACTTCTCACTCTTCGGCAACCGCCTCACCGGTACAGTGGAGGCATACCGCACCACCACCCGCGACCTGCTTTTCGACGTGGCAATACCTTCCACTACAGGCTTCACATCCATACGCTCAAATGTGGGTAAAATCCAGAACACAGGTATAGAGCTCACTCTTACCTCGCACAACATCAAGACCAAGGATTTTGAATGGACCTCAACCTTCAACATATCGCACAACAGCAATAAAATCAAGTCGCTCGTGGGCAAAGACAACGACGGCGACGGCGTAGAGGACGACATGACTGCCAGCAGCCTGTTTATAGGCGAATCGCTCTCTGCCATCTACGACTACAAGGTGGACGGCATCTATCAGGTGGGCGACGACATTCCTGAGGGATTCTATCCCGGCAACTATCGTGTAGTGGACACCAACGACGACGGCAAGATTACAGCCGACGACCGTACCGTAATAGGTAAGACCGACCCTGCTGTGCGCATGGGCTTACAAAATAAATTTACTTATAAGAATCTCACCCTGAGCTTCTTCCTCTACTCAATGTTGGGAGGCAAAGACGGTTTCATGGGACAGAACACCAATCAGGTACGTCCTGATGACAACGGCAAGCGTTATAATCACTTCACTGAAGAGGCCGATTTGTTCTGGTCACCAAAAAATCCTGGCGGTATCTACGACCGTGCCGCACAAGACGGTGCACTCGGTCAGTCGCCCCACCGCTACGAAAAGCGCGACTTCCTGCGCCTGCAAGACGTAACCCTATCCTACGACCTGCCACGCTCATGGATGAACAAGATAGGATTTGACGGCATAAGCGTTTACATGAACTGTAAAAACCTGCTCACCATCACAGGCTGGCACGGATGGGACCCGGAGCCAAACATGACCTGCAAGGACGGCAACAACCGCGACATCATAACGGGCAGCACCTATGCAAACCGTCCTGTAATGAAGAGCATAACATTTGGTGTTAATGTCAATTTCTAAAAACAGCCTACACCTTAATTATATATAAGTCATACAACGAATTTTAAAAACATAGACAATTATGATAAAAAAACATATAATCCATCTTATGATGGCAGCGGCAACCTTCACATCTGCGGCAATGCTGACAGGTTGCAATGAAGACAAGTTTTTGGAGGAAAAGCCTCTCGACTTCATGGGAGGTGACAACTCCTACACCACCGCCGCCGACTTCGATGCCGCTATAAACGGACTCTACAACCTGGTGCGCGCAGAATTCTATTGCGGCAGCTACGACCAGATGAACCAATATCTTGATCGTACCGACTTTGCCATACATGCTGACCCGCCATTGTCAAACCTGTCATCTATTTTGAATCCAACGGCTGCTACGCCAAAATGGCACTGGGAAAATCTCTACAAGTTGATAGCGCAGGCAAACACCGTGCTCACACGTGTGCCGGCATCGGGACTTACCGACAGCGACAAAAAGCTTTACGAGGCAAAGGGACGACTGTTCCGCGCCATGGCTTACCGCACGCTGTGCTACTATTACGGCGGTGTTCCGCTGCAGCTGGAGGAAGTATCAGCTCCAAAGACCGACTATACCCGCGCCACAAAGGAGGAGACACTGGCACAGGCTATTGAGGATGCAAAATTTGCAGCCGAGAACCTGCCCGACATAAAGGCTGTGAGTGACGGCGAGGTAAGCGCACCCGCCGCGCAGGTGCTGCTTGCAGAGCTGTATCTTGCCGCAGGCGACAATCAGAAAGCAGCAGACGAGGCAACAAAGGTGATAAACAATCCTGCACTGGCTCTTATGACCGACAGGTTCGGCTCACGGGCAAATGAAGAGGGCGATGTGTACTGGGATCTCTTCCGCCGCGACAACCAGAACCGTGCAAGCGGCAACACCGAAGGTATATGGGTGATACAGATTGAGCCAAACGTTACTGGCGGACAGGGAAATACCGGCGATGCCTTCTGGGTGCAAGGCAATTTCTGGCAGGAGCGCTGGATTGCTCCACAGACGGGACTCTTCCGCTTTGAGAACAAAGCTACAGGACAATCATTAGCACCGTTCACATGGCCTGTAGGCGACTATACCGGCGGACGTGGCATCGGCAACTTCTATAACACACACCACTACTTCCTTGAAATTTGGGGCGGTGAGGGAAGTTACGACTACAATAATGACATACGCAACTCAAAGTACAACTATCCGCGTTCATTCAAGTTCAATAATCCTGCATTCGTTGCACAGTATGGTGAATTGTTCGGCGATGAGATTGACTTGATGAACCCCAATCTGCCTGAGGGATGGGACTTGCTGACAGGTGAGGATAAACCGGGCATCACATCAGCGCCAAACGCCATACCAAACCGATATCTGTGCGCTTATCAGACCAAGTGTACATCGCCGTTCAACCACCCGGACGCCCAGTATCAGGACAAAAACACTTACCTGCTCACCGGTTCTGCAGGCAAGACCTATCAGGATCAGTATCTCTTCCGTCTGCCCGAGGCTTACCTGCTGCGTGCCGAGGCATACGTGAAACTGGGTCAGAAGGACAAGGCTGCCGCCGACATCAACGTAATACGCCGCCGTGCACATGCCTCCGATGCAAAGGCTGACGAAATGAACATGGACTACATCCTCGACGAGCGTCTGCGTGAATACGGCATTGAGGAGCAGCGACAGCTCACTCTCTCGCGCACAGGCATGATGGAGGAGCGCATCAGAAAGTATAATCCTTACTATACAGCTGCTCACGCTGCCGACGGCAAGGACTTCGACTCGCACTTCACACTTATGCCTATCCCGCAATCGTTTATCGAGGCTAACACCGATGCCAAGATAGAGCAAAACCCGGGATATGAATAAAAAAAGATTTCAGCATGGATTAATATATAGTTGTAGTAAATTTAATTTAGGTTAAAAATCTTCTTTACGGCTCTTCCGCAATGTTTTCAGCTAATTTGCGGAAGAGCCATTTTTTCTGAACGCTGTGGGCGATACACCCGTTTTCTGACGGAACAGGCGTGCGAAATGATTGGGATAGACAAAGCCAAGCTGTTGGGCGATGTCGTTGATTGACAGCGAATGGTCAGCCAGCAGTGACTTGGCTCTTTCAAGCAGCTTGTTTTGCAGGAATATCTGCGGAGTGACTCCAATCTCGCGCCTCACTATATCGCCAAAATAACTCGGGGTGAGGTGGAACTGCTCTGCACACCACGCTACGGTGGGAGGCCCCATGCGGCGCGCCATGTCGCCGTTGCCGCCCCAATATCCGTCGAGCAGCGACTCAAGTCGGCGCATCAGGTCCGACGAGTGCATGGTGCCGGTGTCAAACTGCCGCTCATAGAAGCGGCGGCAGAAGGTGAGCATCTGCCCTATGCCCAGGCGGAGCATGTGGCTCGTAAACTCATCGTCGGGAGCCTGCAGCTCGGTGTTGATGTTGTTGAAACAGTTTATTATCACCCTGCGCTCGGTGTCGTAAAGCTCCAGAGCCTCCGCTACTTTATAGTCGAAGAAGTTGAACATGTAGAAGTCGCGCCCCAGTCCCGTACCATTGAGCAGCTCAGGACGGAAGGCAAGCATCAGTCCGTGGGGCTTTACTCTTCCGTCGAGGTTCATCGACACCACATCGCCAGGCTTCATCGTGAACATTGTGCCGGCACGATAGTGCATGCAAGTGTCGCGGAGTACAAGCTCGCCGAAGTCAACCTCCATCAGCACCACGCAGTACATTCCGAAATCGGTAGGGTCGAACAGCGAGAGGTCGGCATCCTGCAGGCGTCCCACGCTAACCAGCGGATGATAACTCGGCTGGTGGAAATAATGGTTGAACTGGTCTATGTTTTCTACCTTTTTATACATTAGGCTGTTTTAATTTTGGTACAAAAATACAATAATTATTGGTCTTATCCGAAATCTTGGTAGATAATTTTGGTACAAAAATATTAAAACGATAAAAAAGGTAGGTTTTACAATAATATATTTCCATCGTATTTGTAGGCTTTTAGTAATTTTGCAACAAAATAAACTTAAATACAAAACAAAATGGCTGTAAAATTCTACAAGAGTGAGAATCAGGTTCCACTCGAAATGCACAAAGTGCGAATGATTCAGAAGCTGTCGCTTCTGCCAGTTGAGGACCGTCTGAAGAAAATTCAGGAAGCAGGCAACAACACCTTCCTGCTGCAAAACAAGGACATATATCTGGATATGCTCACCGACTCTGGCGTGAACGGCATGTCCGACCTGCAGTTTGCATCGATGATGCACGCCGACGACTCCTACGCCGGCTCGGAGACGTTCAACCGTGTAAAGGCTGCGGTGAAGGAAGTGTTTGGCACCGATAATGTGCTGCCGGCACACCAGGGGCGAGCCTGCGAGAACATACTCGCCGAGGCATTCGTAAAGCCGGGCATGGTGGCGCTGATGAACTTCCACTTCACCACCACCAAGGCACACGTGACTCGTGTAGGCGGCTCGGTGGAGGAGCTAATCGACTCAAAGGGACTGCTGCCCCAAAGCGACGACCCGTTTAAGGGTAACTTCAACCTTGAAAACCTGCGCAACCGCATAACCGAAATCGGTCCTGAGAAGGTGGCGTTTGTGCGTGTTGAGTCGGGCACCAACCTCATTGGCGGTCAGCCTGTATCGCTTGAGAACATGCTTGCCGTGACTGACATCTGCCACGACATGGGAGTGAAGTCAATTCTCGATGCCTCGCTGCTGCAGGACAACGTCTATTTCATGAAGACCCGCGAGGCGCGCTGCAAGTATATGGACACCAAGGACATCTATCATTTGCTTGCCGACCACTTCGACATCATATACTTCTCTGCCCGCAAGCTGGGCTTTGCCAAGGGTGGTATAATCACATCGAAAGACCCGAAATATACCCGCAGCATGATGGAGTTTATCCCGCTCTACGAGGGATTCCTCACCTATGGCGGTATCGATGTGCGCACCATGGAGGCAATGGCACAGGGACTCTACGAGTCGCTCGACATGGAGTATATCAATCAGGGTCCTGAGTTCATCAACTATCTTGCCAAGGAACTTACCGACTACGGAGTGCCCGTGATTCTGCCTGCCGGAGGTTTGGGATGCCACCTCGATGCCGGAGCCTTCTGCCCCGATGTGCCCCACGGTCAGTATCCAGCCGGAGCTGTAGCGGCTGCCATGTATATTGCCGGAGGTATCCGCGGCATGGAGCGAGGCACACTGTCGGAGCAGCGCAATCCCGACGGCTCTGAGCCTTACGCCGAACTGGAGTTGCTGCGCCTTGCCGTTCCCCGCCGTGTCTACACCCTCTCACAACTGAAATATGTTGCCGACCGTGTGAAATGGCTGTGGGACAACCGCTCGCTCATTGGCGGTCTGGAATGGGTTGAGGAGCCTTCCGTGCTCCGCTTCTTCTTCGGCCGCCTGAAGGAAATAGGTTATTGGCAGGAGAAGCTCGCAGAAAAATACCGCAAGGACTTCGGCGAAAGTCTTTAAACATACATAGCAGAAAAACATACACAACAAAAGATTGTCCACCGCCCAGCACCATGCCGGGCGATGGACAATTTATTGCATGCGCATACATAATTTATGTTATAAGCTATGGAAGCCCCTTATCACATTTATTTTTTCCAAATAAATCTGCGTGTGTCCCAGTGGAAAGCATTATCAGTAAAAGGGGGAACAATACTTACACCTGATGAATAGAACGGCATTCATATAACCTGTTTAGCTGAATAAGCTTTTTGCTTTTATATTTGGTTATAAGAATAAGTTTTTGTACCTTTGCGACCATATTGTGAACCATCAATGATTATCAAGATCCCGCCTTTACACGCAAGCTGAAAGCCATGCTGCTGTTCCTTGCTGACAATCTTCCATACGAGGTGAATATCTCAAAACTTGCAGCCTATCTCGAAATAAACAAAAACACGGTTTTGAATTATATAAATGCGATGCAGCGTGCCGAACTGCTTAATCTTATATATACCGACAACAAGTCGGTGACAAGAATGCAGAAACCTGATAAGATATTCATACACAATCCCAATATGCTCTATGCCCTGTCAAGCCGCATAGTGACGGGCACGGTAAGGGAATGCTTCGTTGTAAATCAACTCAGCGTCAACCATACTGTGGAATATGCAAAGGACAAGGGAGACTTCAGAATTGACGGGAAAATAACATTGGAAGTAGGCAGCACAAAAAAATCATTTGAGCAGATTGCCGACATACCTGACTCCTATATTCTCGCCGACGGCATAGAATATCCTGTCGGCAAAAAACTCCCGATATGGATTGTGGGAATGAATTACTGATAAAACCGTCCGAAATCAATCAACAAATTGGAGAGGGTGTGTCAAAAGTCATTTTTGCAAAGATAAATTTTTAAACTGAAACTTTACCCTCTTTTTAAACAAGGAAAGAGCCGTATATTTAAAGAAAATAACAGCTTATGGCATAAAGCGGTATGTTAGTCATCCAGTCCTGTTCCCTATAGTCGGACATGGAGAAGCGTAATCCGTGTATGTAGGGATGGGATGCAACGAATGTAGAGAGTGATTTTGAGCGTAGATTTTCCTCTGCCTTTGCCTCGACAGGCACAATGTCTGTACCGTTTTGTATGAGGAAGTCTATTTCCAGCTTTGCGTTGTTACTGTAATAGAATACGGAGGTGTTGCGGGTGGCAACCAACTGACTCATCACGTAATTCTCTGTGAATGCGCCTTTATATTCGTCCATCCCGTTGTTTGCCACAAGCATAATCTCTGGTGGAGTCTCGCTCATTGCTCCCAGCAGTCCGCAGTCCAGCACGAAGAGTTTGAAACTTGATATATCGACATAAAACTTCAGCGGCATTTTCGGTTCCGTGACACGCTCCGACTTATATACCAGTCCTGCATCCATAAGCCACTGTATGGCAACCTCAAAATCCTTTGCCCTGCCACCGGGCTTAGCCACACCATACAAGAACTTCTTGTTTTCTTTCACCAATTGCGAAGGCATGGAATGCCACACCATGCTGATGCGGTTTGACTCCGATGTGGGAACATGCTTTGATATGTCCTTTTGATAGGTGTATAGGATGTTATTCTGTACCTCTCTTACTTTTATTGCATCGTTGGTGTTGATAAATTCGAGCACCGCTTCCGGCATTCCGCCTACAAAATAGTATTCGCGGAGAGCTTTTATATACTCTGTCCGTAATAATTTTATGGTAGCCCAGTCTTTGCTTTTCAATATCTCCACCATCTGCTCTTTGCCTTTTGCCAATAGAAACTCATCGTAGGTCATTGGATAAATGTGGAGTATGTCCACTTTACCCACAGGGAACGACTCTCCATGGTGCATGGCTATGCCAAGCAGCGAGCCTGCCACAGCCACATGGTATTGCGGTGCATTTTCACAAAAATATTTCAATGCCGACAGTCCGCGGCGCAATTCCTGTATCTCATCCAAGATTATCAAAGTTTTGCCTGCTTCAATATTCTGTTGGGTTATGGCGCCAATAGCCAAAATTATGCGGCGCATGTCATAGTCCTGCGAAAAAAGGTCTTTCACACGCTCATTGTCATCACAGTTGATGTAAGCGACATTTTGAAACTCCTGCTCGCCAAATTTTTTCAGTATATACGTTTTACCTACTTGACGTGCTCCAGCAAGAATAAGTGGCTTGCGATTGGTTTTATTTTTCCACTCTATGAGGGCGTTTGTTATATTTCTATACATTTTCTTAATTATCAATTAGTTATGATAAATATTACATTTTTCTGACCGAACTTTTAGTGAAAAACAACATTTTTCCGACCGAACTTTTGGGTAAAAACAACATTTTCCCGACCGAACTTTATCGTTTCTTGGTTGCAAAGGTACGAAATATTTTTTGGAAAAGTACATTTTTACTTCAAAATCAAGTCAGTTTGCACAAAAAAAATGACCTTAACTGAAAAAGGTTGTCACTTTTAGGAGAGTTAAACTTAATTT
>JAUNSB010000158.1:0-4258 GCA_030539375.1 Prevotella sp. | reverse complement strand
TGATGACGTAGTAGCACAGCGGCACGGACAGCACGAAACTGATTGCCACGATGAGCAGATACTGGACGTTGTACATACGGATGATGTCGGCGACGCGGGTGCCGTGGATTCGCCTCACTGCCACTTCGCGGCGGCGGTACTGGGTGTCGAAGAGCACGAGCCCGAACACTCCGATAAGCGCTATCGTCACGGCTATGGCGGCAAAGATGATGAGGAGCACCGACATGTTTTGCTCGTTCTCATACTGGCGGCTCAGCTGCTCGTCGAAATGCTCCACGGGAATATCCTCGATGTCGGTGTCGGGAGCCACCTCAAGTATCATGTCGGTAACATATTTCTTGACCTCGCGCAGGTCTGCTCCGGGAGTTGTGCGGAAATACATCCTGCTTGTAAACTGTCCCCACGTGTTGTCGCCAAAGACGTAGAAAGCCAGTGGCTCAGAGTTGAATTTCATGGGGCGGAACCTTATGTCCCCGCATATTCCCACTACATTCACAAGGGTGTCGATGCCCCAGAACTGGCCGTCGGTGGTCACCTGAAACTCGCGCTTGGCGGTCATGTTTAATATGGCGGTTCCCTTGGCGTGCTCGTCGTTTTTGTTGAAGTTGCGGCCTTCAACCACGGGAATGCCGAGCATCCTCAGAAAGTTCCACGACACAGGGAACACCGCGAGGTGTATGTTCTTCCGCTCGCCGTTCTGATAGAGGTCGCGCCCCCAGCCCATGCGCTCGGGTGCTACGATGATTCCGCTTGCCCATGCCACGTCGGCAATGAGCGGACTGCGGCGTAGTTTCGACTCAAACGCCGTGCGGCTCTCAAAGTCGTGGCTTATCTTCTGCGGGGCGTTCACGGTCATCAGATGGTCGCGCTTGAAACCGAGGTCGGCATTCATCATGTAGCGGTATTGCAGATATACGAAGAGCGATGAGATGATGAGCGACAGAGCCACCGTGAACTGAAACAGCAGCAGCGCCATGCGGAAGCTCCGGCCGCGGCGGGTGTTGCCAAACGAGCCCTTGAGCGACAGCACGGGAGGCATTGACGTGATGTACCAGGCAGGATAGAGGCTTGCCGCCACCGCCAGCACTAATGCCAGTACGGCTATGCCCGATACCACCGTTACGTTGTGGCTCAGTCTTATGTCGGCATTGAAGAAGCTGGCAACCGATGTCTCTGCAAGCGCGGTGGCAAGCACAGCCGCCAGCAGCAGCGCCACTGCCACGAGCACTGCCGATTCGAGTATGATGCTGCCGCGCAGGCTCCAGTTGGAATAGCCGAACACCTTGTGGATGTTGATGCCACGTATGCGGCGCGGCACTAATGCCATGTAGAAGTTCACATAATTGAAAAACGCCACGAAGAGTATAAGCACGAAGATGGCGCAGCAGGTGTTGAAGAACAGCTGCGACGAATGTTCGGCACCGGTCATCTGGTCGCTGTCGTGCAGATAGAAGCGGCTCATTGGCGTCAGCTCCATCTTCAGGCTCTTGATGGCTCCCATCACCTCGTCGCTGTCAGACACCTTGCCGCCGGAGTTTGCCATAGCCTTCTTCTGCGACGACTCTTTCATTATCTGCTTGGCTATGTCGAGGTTGACGACATCGTCGGCGCTGCGCAGCTTATATACGAAGGTGTAGTTCCAGTTTGCGGTGCTGGTGAGATTTTCCTTTATCGTCAGCTCGCTAATCACCTCGGTGCCTGCCAGGGTGCAGTTGTCGGGCATGTCGCTGAATATGCCCACAATCAGAAAACCGGTTTCCTGGTTTCTGTACACCCTGTCGCCCACCTTCAGCTTCCATTTGTCGGCAAGGCTGCGGCTGATGGCGATTGTGTTGGGCTGGCTTATCTGTCTAAGGTCGCCCTCTTCCGTCGTAAAGCCCATTATCTCCGTTGCCGAGGCGCTCATCTCGCGCCCTTTCACCTTTATCTTCTTTTTGTCTGTGGCATTGTCGTCGGTGTAAAACGCATCGTTATACTCGTCGCTTTTTGCCATGCTGCACACGCCGAACGCCTCCACCGACGGCAGTTTCTCGCCGATGGCGTTGCCTATGGGCATCGACAGTATTGCTTTCTTGGTCTTGTCGTCGCCCTGCTCCAGCACGAACACCCGTTCGCTGTCTGGAATGTTGCTGTTGTAGGTCAGGGTGTAGTATATCTGCACGCCTATTACATATGCTGTTGCCAGCGCAATGCCCAAGCCGATGATGTTGAGCAGTGTGGATATTTTGTAACGTAACAATGATTTCATTTTATGTTTTTTTTATAATACCATAATTCTGTCTAAATTTATAACAGTTCATTGCATTTTATATAAGTATTTACTTTAAAAGCGGACTCATTCTTTTATTCAATTACAAAACTGCGGGGATAGAAGTCGCTATAGAGTTACTCTACGGGTATCATCACTCCGCACTTATATTCGGGAGAATTGAAGTCACCCATCGTGTACCATTCCACGTTCACCGCCATCACTGCTTTGTATTCAGGATGCTGTGGCAACCATTCATTATATACATTAGTGTAGTTGTTGTGGAAAGCAGCCATACCGCCCTCAAAATGAAATTTCAGCCATTTCTTGTATTCCACCTTACGCACTTCCATTCCATCAGGCACGTTGCCGCCATTATAGCTTCCGCTGATGAAATAGTCGAAAGTACCGGCAGCCAAATCGCAGTCGCACAGGGCATATTCACCGATGTTGTTTTCTGCCACCGCCGCCTGCTTGTCGTTGAGCGGTTTGCCCGCCTGCATCATCGGAATGCACAGTTGTTCGCTAAACTCTTTCCAGAATGCGGGACATTCTTCCGGTCCTTTCTTCATCTCAATCTTCTTTATTATGCCTATCAGTTCAAGGCCTTCGTTCTCAATAAATTCAAATTTCATATCCTTTTTTGTTTTTATAATTCGGGGATAAAAGTACTGCTTTTTATTTAGGAATGGCAGGATGTGTAGGAGTATTAACTCCTCACTCCACACTCCTCACTAATCACTGATTAATATTTTCTCTGCGTCGCCAAAGTTGTCGTAGCTGCTGGTTATCACGCGCTCGCCGGCTTTAAGTCCCTCCAGCACCTCGTAGTACTGCGGGTTCTGCCTGCCAATCTTTATCTGGCGTTTCACAGCCTCCTTGCCGTTGGCTGCAAGCACGTAGATCCATTTGCCGCCCGTGGTCTGATAGAACGAGCCTCTCGGTATGAGTATCGCCTTGGTGGGCTCGCCCAGCTGCAGGTTGATGTAGTAGGTCTGTCCCACGCGTATCTTGTCGGGACGTGTGCCGCTGAACACGAGGTCGGTGCGGAACTGCCCGTTCTTCACCTCAGGATATACCTTCGACACGTGCACGGCATACTGTGAGTTCTGGCGCTCAAACTTTCCGTCCAGACCTATCGCCACACGGTCGATGTAGTGCTCGTCGATGTTCACGATTATCTTGTAGTCGTTGAGCACGTTTATCTGTCCCACCATCTGTCCCGAGGCAACGTTCTGTCCAATCTCGGCGTTCAGGTTTCCGAGCTGTCCGCTGTGCGATGCCCTTATGTTCAGGTTGTCGGCACGCTGGCGCACTAACGTTAGGTTCTGCATCATGTTCGACAGACTTTCGCGCATCATCTTAACCTGCACTGAGCGGTAGAGCGAGTCCTGGCGTATGCGGTCGCGGAGCAGGCGCAGCTTCTGGTCTGCCAGCTCAAAGTCCTCCTTGGCTTTCAGATATTCCTCGCGCGATGTCAGTTTCTCGCCGTACAGCGATTTCTGCTGGTCGTAGAGGCGGCGCATGCGGTTGCGCTCGGTCTGTGTGGAGAGCACATCCTGGCGCAGGCTGAGCCGTTCCTTCTCCATGGCAATCTCCGTGTCGCGCAGCATGTTCTGTTTCTCGGCAAGCTGTGCCTCCGAGTCAAGAATCTGCTGCTGCAGGTTGGGGTTGCGCAGCGTAAGGATAATGTCGCCCACGTTAACCATTGAGCCTTCGGCTATGAGCTTCTGCTCCACGATGCCGGTCTCTAATGCCGACACCTGCACCACCACGCCAGCCTCCACCTGTCCGCTCAGGCGTATGTAGTCGTTAAAGTCATCGTGTTTCACGTCGCTCACGGTCAGCGAGTTGCCGTCAATGCGGTAAGTCTTCACACCGGTGCCTACGAATGCCCATACAATGAGTGCAACGAGCAATGCCGCCGGCACTCCAATCTTTGCGTATTTCTTCAACCGCGGATTTTTCTGCTTTATTTCTCTGTCCATATCTATGTTTTTTAATTGTTCT
>JAUNSB010000059.1:0-25776 GCA_030539375.1 Prevotella sp. | reverse complement strand
TATTAATGAGATGAAATCAATTGAATATTTCACACAAATAACAGTTGACAAGAATTTCAAATATACATTGTCTGATTTAAATCCTATTTATTCGGGATATACGCCCATTGTTAATGATCCATATTGTGTCATAGCATTGTCTGCATCTGTAAAAGGGAGAATATGGCCCAAAGAAAAAGTCTCTAAGGTTATAAACAATATACCAGCCAAATATACTATTATTTTGACTGGATATGGTGATCTTGATATGGAAATGGCACAATATATAACTAAACACTTTGCTGAAAAAGAAAGATTGATTAATGTGGTTAATAAAACCTCGTTGATTGATTTGGTTTGTATTATATCAAAGGCTTATCTTGTTATGGGAAATGACAGTGCTTCGATTCATATAGCGGCATCATGCAGAGTTCGCTCCATTTGTTACACACCAGGAGCTCATTTCGGTAGATTTGTTCCGTATCCAAATGATATTCCCGAAAAAGAATACCATCCAATATGTATTAATCATGATATGGGTTGCAATGGATGTAACTATAATTGCAAATATGTAAATCCCATGGAAGAAACACTACCGTGCTTAAATGCAATCGAAATAGATGATGTAATTACGCAAATGAAAAAAACACTATAATATGCCGAAAATATCAATTATCACAATCTGTTATAATGCAGAACATGAGATAGAAAAAACAATGGAAAGTGTCCTGGAACAGACTTTTCTGGATTTAGAGTATATTGTTGTTGATGGTGCCTCCACTGATGCTACGGTTGAAATCGCAGAAAAGGTGAAACTACGATATTCAAACCGTAATGTTAGAATATACAGCGAACCTGACAATGGCATTTATGATGCCATGAATAAAGGAATAAAGTATGCTGAAGGGGAATGGCTAAATATGATGAACGCAGGTGACTCCTATGTTAATGATAAGGTTTTGACAAATATATTTAGTGAGAAAATTCCCAAAGGCAAGACCGTCATTTATTCTGATAGCTTTCTTATAAAGAAAGATGGTAGGAGAATAATAATTCATCATGATATAAGCAAGTATCCGTATGGCTTTTGTCACCAAGCAATAATTTATAAAAAGAAGCTGCATGATGAGCATGGAATGTATGTTTTTTCTAAAAAGCTAATAATATCAGACACTCTTTTCTTTATCAGAATACCTGTAGAAGAAATGATGAAAGTGGATACGATAATAGCAAATTTCGCTGCGGGTGGAGCTTCAGGAAATGCCGGATATGATTTGCAGAAACAAAATCTTTGTGCGCAATATATATTTAAGGATAGAACTTTTACTCAAATTGTATGGGGCTACTATTTTATGCGTCTTCGTCATCTGCTTATACCAAACAGATTGCGTCAGATAATCAGGCAAAGGCTTGGTAGAATAGAAATGAAGTAAATAATAAGTTATCAATCGTAAAAAATATGACACAAGGAAATCCTACATTAGATTATACAATTTGCCTACTAAGAGTAATTGCTTGTCTACTTATTATTTGGAACCATGCCTCTTGTGACATCTTTGGAGGTTGGGGCAATGGGTGGCTTTGGGCCAATATCGGAGTGCAGATTTTCTTTTTCATGTCAGGGTATCTGTATGGAGGGCGTGAAATTGAAGACGTAAAACCGTGGTTTTTAAAACAGTTTAAGAAGATAGCTAAGCCTTATTATCTTTATTTGGCAGTATTCTTTCCAATAATTTATTTTTTGGACCCAAGTGTACTTACTTTTACTAACATACTTATTGAATTAGTATTTCTTGAAGGATTTGCACCTGGTTATCAAATAGGATACATTGGGCACCATTGGTTTATAAGCTATATATTATTGTGTTATATACTGACACCTTTCTTATTGTCAAAAATTCGTATTTCGGGGGGGGGGTATTGGACGAAAATAATAATAGCAACAATAATATTACAGGCTGTTACGCTTCCATTAGCATTGTTGATAAAACTAAAAATTGCTTATATTATGACATTTGCCGTAGGATATTTCTATAAAGTCAGGTATCTTGACAATAATAGACTTGAAGAAAAAAGAATCTTACATATAAGCATAGTTGTTATTGCATTAATACTGATAGCTGTTAGAGCATGGTTAGAGTCAGAGAATTTTATTGGACTAATGGACAAAATGAAGGATATGTCTGTTCAATATATAAAGTTAGTATGGGCTTTTGCCATATTTATTATTTTTGAACATTTAATTCCTTCTGATTCATGGAAACATGTAAACGAAAGAATGAAAAATAGGTTGTCGATTTTGTCTGGCATGACATACGAGATATACATAGTACATCAATTTTATGTCACTGATACATTCACACAATTCTTTCCATTCCCTCCTGTTATTAAATTCGTGATAGCTCTTATTTTTATGTTTGCCACAGGTTGGCTGCTATGGAGAGTAAGTAAAATGATAAAAATATAACAAAGATATGAATCAAAAAATTCCTAAAATTATTCATTTGACATGGTTTAGCGGAGACGAGTTTCCACCAAAGTTACAAAAATGTATAGACACATGGAAAAAGTTGCTGCCAGATTTTGAAATCAAATTGTGGACAATGGAGATGGCACGAGAGTTGAATATACAATATGTCAATGAAGCTCTTGATGCTAAAAAATGGGCTTTTGCTGGCGATGTAGTCAGGGCATACGCTGTCTGGAAATGTGGCGGTGTTTATATGGATACAGACATTTTGCTGTTGAAGAGATTTGATGAATTGTTGGATAAACCAATGGTGTTTTTTATCGAGACAAATCCTTATCGTTGGAATACATACAATCCCCAAGGTACTATTACACCAGAAGGAAAATGTCTAAACCCTAATTGGTTTGTCTTGGGACGTCAGATACAAGCAGCAATGTTTATGGGTATGCCTGGGCAAAAATGTCTGGAAGATATTGTAGACTTTTATCGCAACAAATCTTTTCTTGATCAGAATGGTGATCCTGATATGTCAATCATATCCCCAAGTATATATGCAAAGGTGTTGGAAAAATATGGTTTTCTTTACGCTGACAAGGAACAACATTTAAAAGACAACATATCAATATATCCTTCTTCTTATGTTGTAATGAGTGAATATGAAACAAACCCCAATACCTTATCAGTACATTTAGCAGAACATGCTTGGAATCCTCGTTCTCCATGGAGACGATTAAAATATTATATTAGAATGACAAAGCTTGGTGCGTTTATAAACAAATTAAGATATAGACAATAAGAATTTCTATATAATGGAATAATTTGTTTAGAATGTAATTTCTGTCAATATTTAACAATATCCTTTATATATGATTAAGAAAAAAATAGGAATACTCACATATCATTCAGGGTTTAATTATGGAGCATGTTTGCAGGCGTATGCATTGCAAACAACCATAAAGAAGTTGGGATATGACAATGAGATTATAAACTTTGAGACAAAGCGTTTTGTTGCCAGTCGAGAAATGTTCTCTCGACATCCAACACGATTGAAAGAATTTATAAAACTCTTTTCAAGACTACCATACTGGACAAGTCTGCATGAGCGTGAAAAGATGTTTAACGAATATACTTATAATGTTCTGAACTCAACAAAACGCTATCTTTCAGAACAAGATGTGATAGACAATATAGGTAAGTATGATTGTATTGTTTGTGGCAGTGACCAGATTTGGAATCTCTCTCAAGATGATGCACCAGCAGCGAACTTGCTGTTTTATCTGAATTTTCCAAAATCTCAAAGACGGGTCTCCTATGCTGCCTCGTTTGGGAAATGGGTAAAGGATGCTCCAAGCCGAGAGACTGAGTTTATTCCTTGGCTAAAACTGTTTGATGCCATTTCGGTTCGTGAGAAAAGCGGTGTGGAATATTTACAATCAAAGGGAATAAACTGTACATTGACTCTTGACCCTACGGTTCTTCTTGACAAAGAAGATTATGAGCCTATATGCAGGGAAAGACTTATTAAAGACAAATATATTCTGATGTTTGGCTGGAACACAAACAAGGATTTGATAGAAGTGGCAAAACAGGTTTCAAAGAAAATGGGATTACCTGTCTATAACATTGTGCCACCTCCACGTGCCATGTTCTGCGGTATCCCAAGGAAACTGGATGTTGGACCTTGCGAATTCCTCAGCATGATAAAGCATGCTGAATTTGTAGTAACCAACTCCTTCCATGGTACGGCATTCTCTACAACATTTGAACGTCCATACGTATCAGTTGTGACAGGAAAGGCCGATACAAGGATGGAGTCGCTCTTGTCTCAGTTGGGATTGTCGGACCATTTAGTCACCAAAGACAATATCGATATAGACAAGATGCTTAATACCGATTATACAGCTGTCAGAGAAAAGAAGGGCGCATTACGTAAGGACTCTTTTGAATTTTTAAAATCTGCATTGAAAGAACTATGATTCAATTCGATTTTGATAAGGATTGCTGTGGCTGTACTGCATGTGTTAACAGTTGCAATCATGGTGCAATAACCATGAAACCAAACAATGAAGGTTTCATGATGCCTGTAGTTGATACATCCAAATGTGTAGATTGTGGGCTTTGTAATAAAGCGTGCCCTCATCTCAACACATTTGTAGATGTCAGCAGCTTTTCATTGGAAAGTTTCAAAGATAAGAAAGCCTACCTCTATTTCTCAAAAGACAAGAGAAGAAAGGAATCAGCATCGGGAGGGTTTGTGTTTGATATATATAATAAGGTATTGGCAGAAGGAGGACTTGTATGCGGTTGCGTATGGGACGATAATGTGGAAGCTGTGCATATTTTAACCGACACGGTTGAGGATATGCAAAAAATGCAGAGTTCAAAGTATGTACAGAGCAATATGCAAGAGTGTTATCGAAGCATTCGTAAGACTTTGAAGGAAGGTCGCAAGGTGGCCTTTTGTGGAACACCTTGTCAAACAGCAGGACTGAATACATTTCTTGGAAAAACTGACAGAAGTAATCTTATTTCCATATGTCTAATATGTCATGGGGTGCCATCGCCTGGTGTCTGGGGCCGATGGAAGAATGTTATAGAAAAGAAATACAGCGGAAAGCTTGTTGACGTGAATATGAGGGATAAAAGCTATAAAGGATACAGCACATCTTATGTGCGCTATGCTTTTGATTGCCCGCCGCCATGCGGTGGGAGCGTTAGCGACCCGCATACCTCGTCGAAGCTGAGGTATGTAGGCATGCCTACATTCCTCAGCGACCCCTATATCTTTTTATTCACAGATGACTTGTATTTACGGCATTCATGTAATCATTGTCAATACAAGGCTGACAAAAATGGAGCAGATATTATTGTGGGTGATTATTATCAGTCAACACCTGACGCAGGTAATGACGGTTGCTCGTGTATGTTTGCCATGAATGAAAAAGGAGAACGATTCATAAATGAATTGGACGGCCATGTCATTCCAACTGATTATAAAACAATAGGAAGCGTAAACAGTATGCTATGGAGTTCTGTAACAGAACATCCGCGGCGCGGTGAGTTTTTCCGAAGGTATATGCATGAGGAAGAAATATCGGAGAAGTTATTTACTGACTTTCTGCCTTTCAGGTTTAAAGTAAAGAAATATTTGAATAAGATAGGATTGTTTAATATAGTGCATAAAATCATAAAAGGGTAAAATAAATGATAGAACTAAGTAAGATAAAAAAGAAATCAATATTGGTGATAGGTGACATAATGCTTGACAACTATTATGTTGGAGACATTAAGAGAATATCGCCAGAGGCTCCTGTACCTGTATTCAGAAAAAGGGGTGAGAGGAGTGTGTTGGGAGGTGCTGCCAATGTGGCTGCTAATCTCGTTGCAGCAAACCAAAAGGTGGCAATGATGTCCATTATCGGGAATGATGATACGGGGAAGAAGCTGCTTGGTTTCTTTAAAGATAAGGGTATCAGTACAGAACTTGTACAAATACTTGACCGCAATACGACAATAAAAACAAGATTTCTGGCTGACAATAACCAGCAAGTGCTACGTCTCGATGTGGAAGACACTGAACCTATTCAATATAAGGTGTGTCAGGAAATGCTGAAGAAGTTGGAGGAGGAAATAGACTGTTATCATCTTATACTATTATCTGATTACCTGAAAGGGTTGCTGACTTTTGATTTTACACAAGGAGTGATTAAGCTTGCAAAAAAGCATGGAATCCCCGTTATAATTGACGTAAAAGACCCACACATAGAAAAGTATCACGGTGCTTATCTGTTGAAACCCAATCTGAAAGAGATTAGAGATTTAACGGGAATGCCGGCAAAGACAGACGATGAAATTGTGGAGGCGGCAGAGAAACTGAGGACACAATGTAACTGCAAATATGTGCTGTGTACTTGTGGAGCACGCGGCATGGTGCTTGTGGGCGAAAAACACCGACCATTCTTTATAGCCTCACAAGTGAGAGAGGTGTTTGATGTATCTGGAGCAGGTGACACCACAATATCTTATCTTGCGGCAGCAATGGCAAATGGTGTTAACATGGACGATGCCGTGACAATTGCCAATTTTGCGGCGGGAATTCAGGTGAGCAAGATCGGTACATCATCGGTGTATATGCAAGAAGTGCGTGACTTTCTGTCGAATGAGGACAACGGTACATTCCATAAAATGCTCCATGATGAGGACTTGGAGACTTTCCGTCAGGACAATGCCGACAAAAAAATTGTATTTACCAACGGGTGTTTTGACATCCTTCATGTGGGGCATAAACGCTATTTGCAAGAGGCGGCATCATTAGGAGACATCCTTGTGGTGGGAGTAAACAGTGATGACTCGGTAAGAAGACTTAAAGGTCCTGACCGCCCTGTAAACTCAGAACAAGACAGAGCCGAGATGTTGTATGCTATGGGATTCATTGACTATGTCGTGATATTCGGAGAGGATACACCATACGAACTAATAAAGAAAATTCAGCCCGATGTGTTGGTAAAGGGCGGTGATTATAAGCCAGAGGAAGTCGTGGGCCGTGACATCGTGGAAGGACGGGGAGGCAAACTGGAACTTATAAAATTTGTAGACGGTAAGTCAACCACAAACATAATCAATAAGATAAATCACAAATAAGTATTAGAATATGAATAATATTGAACTCATAAGGCAACGATTATCAGACTCGATATCAGTAAAACAGGGATTGGCGGATAATTCTGCACTAATGAATACTGTGTCTGATTTTGCCGATACTATTGTTGCCTGTATATCAAATGGTGGTAAACTTGTGCTTTGCGGTAATGGAGGCTCAGCATCTGACGCTCTTCATTTTGCAGGAGAAATCGTTGGACGTTTTGTGAAAGAGCGCAAGGCATGGCCTGCCGTTGTTCTGAATGCAGATGTGGCAACAATGACAGCCATTGCCAATGATTACGGATATGATGATGTATTTGCAAGACAAGCAGAAGGACATCTTACAGACAAAGATATTCTGATTGGTCTAAGTACAAGCGGAAACAGCGAGAATGTGTATCGTGCAGTGCTAAAAGCAAAGGAGATTGGCGCAAAAACAGCATGTCTTGTAGGGAAAGACGGCGGGAAAATAGGAAGAACTGTGGATTATCCGATTATCATACCATGTAATACAACAGCAAGGGTACAGGAATGCCACATCTGCATTATACATATCCTGTGTGAAATAGCCGAAGCAAAACTGTCAGCCTTGGAGGGAAAATGAAAAAGGCCATATTCTTGGATAGAGACGGGACAATAAACGTAGAAAAACATTATCTACACAAAATTGAGGATTTTGAGTTTCTCCCTGGTGTGATTGAAGGTCTGAGACTTTTGGTGAAGGCCAACTATCTGCTGGTTATTATTACCAATCAGTCTGGTATTGGTCGCGGATATTATTCCGAAAAAGACTTTCACAAACTGAACGATTGGATGCTTGAAACTTTAGACGAACAACACGTTAAAGTTTCAAAGGTATATTATTGTCCTCATTTGCCTGATGCAAATGTAAAGGAATATCGTGTGGACTGTGAATGCCGTAAGCCTAAATTAGGGATGTATATGCAGGCTGTGAAAGATTTTGATATTGACCTGTCGCAAAGTTTTGTAATAGGCGACAAGATAAGGGACTGTGCCATCTGCAAAGATACAGAGTGTCGAGGTTTTCTGATTGCCGATAATGAAAAGGAGGAGATTATTGAAGATGTCAAGAGTGGCAAGTATGACAGGGTTTCTTACCGATTTAGTCTATTGGATTGTGCAAAAAGGATTGTTGAACAAAAATAAAACTTAATATATATGATTATCGTAACAGGTGGTGCCGGATTTATCGGCAGTTGCATCGTCAGAAGATTGAATGATGCTGGACGTACTGATATTGTTATTGTTGACAATATTAATGAGACAGACAAGTGGATGAATATGCGCAACAAGGCATATATCAAGTATGTACACAAATCAAAGTTTCTTGCGGAGCTGCCTTCCTATGAGAATGTGGAGGCTATCATCCACATGGGAGCTCAGTCTGCAACGACAGAAAAAAACTTTGATTATCTTTGGGTAAACAATTTTGAATACACCAAGGCTCTTTGGAATTACTGTGCAGAAAAACATATAACATTCATTTATGCAAGTTCGGCAGCCACATACGGCGATGGTATGCAGGGCTTTGACGACCGTATGGATATCGATTCCCTTTTACCATTGAATGGATACGGTTATAGCAAACAGCTGTTTGACCAATGGGTTAAGCATCAGGCAAAGACCGCTCCGGCGCAACATGTTGGTTTGAAGTTCTTCAATGTCTATGGTCCTAATGAATATTTCAAGGGCAGTATGGCGTCTATGGTGTTCCATGGATTCAACCAAATCAAGGAATGCGGGAAAATAAAGCTGTTCAAATCTTGCAATCCCAACTATGCGGATGGAGGTCAGTTGCGAGACTTTGTCTATGTGAAAGACATCTGCAATGTTATCATGTGGCTGCTGCAAAACAGGCATATGTCAGGACTCTTTAATGTCGGAACTGGCAGAGCCCAAAGTTTTGCAGAGTTGGCAGAGGCAACATTTCATGCGTTGGGACTGGAACCTAATATAGAATATATTGAAATGCCAGAGAAACTGCGTGGGAAATACCAATATTATACAAAGGCCGAAATGGACAAGCTATATGCCGCAGGCTATCCATGCCGTTTTGCCGATGTGGAAAACGGTGTGCGTGATTATGTCCAGAATCATCTGGCAAAGAATTACCTCACCTATTAATGTGATATGCCAACTGTTGTTGAAAGATTAAAGATTGCATTATCTGCTATCGGAATTCATATTGCAAACAAAGTTTGTAGCCATCCCCAGAATAAGAAGGTTCTTTTGATATTCCAACAAGTGTTTGGAGACTCCATTATACTGTTGCCGGCACTTGAAGGATATGTGGAACTCTATCATAGGCGAATGGGATATGAAGTTACCATGATATGTTTGCCAAGCATTAAAAAGTTTTTTGAGGCAAATGCCAGATTGCCGGAAGGTTTACATCTTGAAACAGTAGAGTTTAAGAAGTTTGTCAATGAATATTCATATTTCAAGAAAACTATAAGGAGATACAGAATGTTTGCAGAAATTAGCGTTGTTATGGGAACAAGCCTTTCTGCAGAATTGCTTTCGACTACACTATGTGCAAAAGAACGGCATGGGCTGATTTCATGCTTTAGAGTGAAATGGCCGATACAGATAGCATTATTTCAACGTTTAGCTTATACCGACACGGTGATTCCTCCTGTTGGCTCCATGATGATTGAGCGACATGGAATAATGTTGCGCCATCTCGGATTAGAATCATATAAAGGGCATCTATCATCCTTGTTACCTCACAACCGAGTCGTTGAAGGGAATTACTGTGTTATCTGTCCAGGTGCATCTACTCCAGTGAAATGTTGGCCGATAGAAAGATTTAGCGAATTGGCAGATTGGATAATCGAGACATACGATATGGATGTGCATCTTTGTGGTGGAGCTCCTGAACGTGTAGCTTCAAAACAACTTATTGCAGGGACAAAACACGCAAATAGAATAATTAATCACGTAGGTGAGACATCTTTTGCAGAATGGTCGGCAATCGTTCAACATGCTTCACTTGTTATAGGCAATGATAGTGCGACATTACATATCGCGGCTGCAACAAAACGCAAGTGTATTTGTATTGCAGGATTATACGATAAATATATGTTCTTCCCATATAAAGTAGAAAAATTAAATATTGGAGAGCATTTGCCAACAACCATACTTGTTGATAAACCATGTGCTTATTGCCGTACAAAAGGTTATTTTGCCGGTTATGGAAATAATGAATGTCATAAGGCTATAAAGTCCGGGAAATGTGCATTGTGTATCAGTGAAATAAGCATAGAAGATGTTAAAGGGAGCATAACAAGGTTGAATTAGCTAATAGGAATTTTAAAGACACAATATGAAAGTTGTATTATTAGCGGGAGGCTTCGGAACAAGAATTTCCGAGGAATCTCAGTTTAAGCCCAAGCCAATGGTTGAGATTGGCGGTATGCCTATCTTATGGCATATAATGAAGGAGTATGCTTATTTCGGGCATACTGAGTTTATAATTTGTGCCGGCTATAAGCAGGAATATATAAAGGAGTGGTTTGCTAACTACTTCCTGCATCAGAGCGATGTGACTTTTGACTATCTAGGCGGCAGGAATGAGATGACTATCCGTGAGAGTCATTGTGAGTCATGGAAAGTGACTGTAGTTGACACAGGATATGATACCATGACGGGCGGAAGAATTAAGCGCATACAGAAGTATGTAGGTGATGAGCCGTTCCTCTTGACGTATGGTGACGGTGTTTGCGATGTGGATATAAATAAGTTGATAGAATTCCACAAATCACACGGTAAGATAGCGACACTTACTGCAGTGAAGCAGGCTCAGGAGAAAGGTGTGTTGGATATCGGCGGTGATAATGCGGTGAAGTCTTTCCGTGAGAAGAATCTTGCAGACGGTGCACCTATCAATGCAGGGTATATGGTGTTACAGCCAGAAATTTTCAACTATCTTGGAGGTGATGACTGTGTATTTGAGAAAGGTCCACTTGTGAAACTCGCAGAAGAGGGGCAACTGATGTCCTATATTCATGAAGGATTCTGGCAGTGTATGGATAATGTTCGTGAACGTGATATGCTGGAAACTTTATTAAAGGCAGGTAAGGCTCCTTGGAAACGATGGGAAAGGGCTGTACCTAAAAAGAACTATTAAAGCGATACTATTATGACAGACATTTTCAATAATTTCTATAAGGGAAAGCGGGTGCTTGTAACCGGGCATACAGGTTTCAAGGGCTCTTGGCTCTGTATTTGGCTTCATGAGCTTGGCGCAGAAGTTATAGGAGTGGCAAAAGACCCGTTCACGGAGAGGGATAACTTTGTGCTCTCTGGTATAGGTAACAGAATAAAGGCTGACATCCGTGCAGACATCAGGGACGGAGAGAAGATGAAGGAAATCTTCGCAGAATATCAGCCGGAGATTGTGTTCCATCTTGCAGCACAGCCGCTTGTTCGCCTCAGTTACGACATTCCCGTGGAAACTTACGAGACCAATGTGATGGGAACCATCAACATCATGGAAGCGATACGCTCCACGGACAGCGTAAAGGTAGGCGTGATGATTACCACCGATAAATGTTATGAGAACAAAGAGCAGATATGGGGCTACCGTGAGAACGAGCCAATGGGCGGATATGACCCTTATTCGTCCTCTAAGGGAGCTGCGGAGATTGCCATCAGCAGTTGGCGCAGGAGTTTCTTCAATCCTGCCGACTACGGACTGAAGCATCATGTAAGTCTTGCATCGGTAAGGGCTGGAAATGTAATCGGCGGCGGAGACTGGGCACTTGACCGTATCATACCCGACTGTATAAAGGCAATAGAGGCAGGAGAGCCGATAGCCATACGTAACAGAACGGCAGTGCGTCCATGGCAGCATGTGTTGGAGCCTCTTAGCGGCTATATGCTTCTTGCAACGAAGATGTGGGAAGAGCCGACAAAGTACTGCGAGGGCTGGAACTTTGGACCGCGTGCTGAGTCTATCTCTACAGTATGGGAAGTGGCTTCAAAGCTTATTGCCAGTTACGGCAAAGGTGAACTGAAGGATATGAGCGACCCAAATGCTGTGCATGAAGCAAATCTGTTAATGCTCGACATCAGTAAGGCTAAGTTCAAACTGGGCTGGGAGCCGAGAATGAATATCGACCAGTGCATCGCATTGGTAGCCGATTGGTATAAGAGGTACAAGACAGAGGATGTATATAGTCTCTGCGTGGAGGAAATAGAGCGGTATATTAGTTAATTAATCTTTCATTTTACAAGAAAATACTCCATATATTTGTTATATTGCAACATAATTGCTAATTTTGCAACATGACCGTAAATGAATGCAAGGTTGAATTATTATGACGCAAAAGACAAAGAGCATACAAATATTGACAGGTGAGACATCCGAGGTGGAATACAAGTCTGCCCGGGGCGGATTTCCTGCAAGCTTTTGGGAGACATATTCGGCCTTTGCAAATACCGATGGCGGCACGATTTTCTTGGGAGTACAAGAGAAAGACGGAAATTTCCTTCTTGACAATCTTTCTGAAGATGTTGTGCGGAAATATCAAAAGATATTTTGGGATAACGCCCATAACCGCAGCAAGGTAAGTACTTGTTTGCCACTTGAAGGAGATGTAAGGGTAGAAGACATTGACGGGAGTTTTGTTCTGGTTTGTCGTATTCCGCGTGCCCCTTACGGTCTACGTCCTGTGTATCTTACGCCAAATCCCCTGGGACATACATTCCGCCGCAACCATGAAGGTGACTATCTTTGCACAGACACTGAAGTGCGGAGAATGTTTGCCGATGCAGAATATGAAAGTCATCCACAGGACAGCATTATTCGGCAGGGCTTTACTTTGGACAACGATATTGACTTGCCATCATTACACCAGTACCGCCAAATGCTGATTAGCCTACACCCAACGCATCCTTGGGGAAAAATCATGGACGACCGCTTGTTTATGGAGAAAATAGGTGCGTATGTCACAAATGCTGCGACTGGAGAACATGGCATAACCCGTGCGGGGCTTCTCATGTTTGGCAAATCAGATAGTATAGTAAACCCTGCAGGCGAGCCTTTTTACTTTGTTGATTATCGGGAACGGCTGTATACGGAGGACCCGAACATCCGATGGACGGACCGTATCTATCCCGATGGGACATGGGAGGCAAATCTTTTTCAGTTCTATCTGCGTGTATACAATAAGTTGATACAAGTACTGCCCAAACCGTTCAAGCTGGTTGGTGATGCCCGTATAGAGGAGACTATGGCACACAATGCCGTGCGCGAGGCACTGGTAAATGCAATAATTCATCAAGACATTAATGCGCATGGAAATATTGTCGTGACCTTAAATGATCATGAGATGACTTTCTCAAACCCGGGAATGATGCTTGTGTCCCGGCAGCAGTACTTCAAAGGTGGAAGAAGCATTTGCCGTAACACAACACTGCAGAAAATGTTCATGATGCTCGGCAGGGCAGAGAAAGCAGGCAGTGGAGTGGATAAAATTGTAGCTGGATGGAAAGAGTTAAAATGGGGAAAGCCTGTGATAAACGAAGAGACTCAACCAGACTATGTACAGCTTACTTTACCTGTTAAAACGGTTAAGGCAACAATACCCCACAAGAACCCCACAAGAACCATTTCTATATTTGAACAAAGTATTCAGAAAATTTTAGAGTTCTGCCAGGAGCCAAAATCTGCTGATGAAATTAAAAGACTGTTGGGGCTGCGAGATTCTAAGAATTTCAAGCAACGCTATCTGAAGCCATTGTTGGAAAGCGGATATCTGGTAATGACAGAACCTGAAGTTCCGACAAGCCGTAACCAGAAATATTTCTCAAAAGATGTATTGTAAATTGTATTGCTCTGAGCGTGCAATTCTTAAAATGGCTGGAACTTTAAAACTTTACATTTAGATTTTGGTGTTTCTATTTTAGGCTCTTGATTATGCACTGCATGATCAAGTTCAATTATTCGTATTTTTTTAGTTAGTATCTTAGGGACAAGCGGGCTACTATCCTCTGTCATTGTGTATTACTGCAATGCAGGGGGTATGATATTTGTGCATGGAACGTATACCTGACGGTGATTTAGATAATACAAAGAGTGTGTATAATCTCTATATTGAATAATTATAAATAAAAAAACATGGCAAAGAATATACAATTATTAGATGCAACGCTTAGAGACGGTGGTCAGGGACTGGAAGATTTGTATAAGAACGGCTTCTCTGATAAGATGTTTTCAGAAGCGAACAAACATTGTATTATAGATTTTCTCGGTTCCTCAAATGTTGATATCATAGAAATCGGTACGATGGGACCTTCTGAGGATGATAAGAGCAAATTTGCTATTTATCAAAATGTAGAGGAACTTTCAAAGTATCTGCCGAAGAAACGCAATCCCAATGCTTTGTACGCAGGTCTATATATTGGTCCAGACACAGATGTGAATGATATTCCTGACTGGAATCCTTCATTGGTTGAGGGCATTAGGGTAATTCTCAGGTATTCTGAATTGAAGAAATCACTTGACTATTGTGCCGCCTTATCAAGGAAAGGATATAAGGTTTTCGTCCAGCCTATGCTCACGATGCGTTATTCAGACGAAGAACTTGACATGGTGATAAATGCCGCTAACAATATGAATGCATACGCATGTTATTTCGTGGACAGTTATGGTTATATGCAACCTTCGGATATTCAGCGTTTATTTGATTATTACGATGCAAAACTTGATAAGGATATCCGCATAGGATTCCACGCACACAACAACATGAATTTGGCATTCTCAAACGTCCAGTACTTTTTGAATATTGACACTGAAAGAGCCATAATTGTCGATTCCTGTGCAACGGGCATGGGACAAGGGGCGGGCAATCTCCAGACAGAGTTGATTGTTCCTTTTCTTAATAAGGAATTTAATAAGATATACGATTATGACTCAATATTGGAAATATGTGAGATTCTTGATTCGGAAATGATACCCAATGACCTTTGGGGGTATTCGGTTGCCAGATTATTGCCGGCCGTTTATAAAACAGCCTATAAGTATGGTCTGATGATGCGAAATAAGTACCATCTGACATTCCGTCAGATGAACAAGATATTGAAAGAAATGCCTGATGGAAATAGAATGAGATTTACATCTCAGGATATGGAGCAAATCATTGACTCAATGAAATAAGGAATCATGACAGTAAGCGAATATATTGCATGCTATCTCAATAGCCAAGGTGTGAATGATGTCTTTGGCATTCCTGGCGGTGTAATTCTTGACTTGATGTACGCTTTTGATGCACACAATGACATTGATATACATCTGTGCTACCATGAGCAATGTGCAGGGTTTGCGGCTTGCGGTTATGCACAGATGAAGGACACGGTAGGTGTAGCATACGCAACAAAAGGACCTGGTTTCACAAACTTGATAACGGCTATCGCTGACGCATATTATGATTCAATTCCAGTAGTTTTTATTACCGCCCATACAGCAAAATCATTGCCTGAGAGGTGCCGGGTGGTTACTGACCAAGATATGGACACTTGCGGAATGGTGAGAAACATTACAAAATATGCCAAGAGAGTGGACTACTTGGAAGAAATTCCTATGGTTCTAAAATATGCATGTGAAATGGCAAGGGAAGGTCGCAAGGGACCTGTTTTTCTTGATTTTGCATCAAACCTGCTGAAACAGGAAATAAGATTGGATATGCCTTCGGATAAATTCCATGGAATGCACAATGTTTATTCATATGTGAACATGTTATGTAGCAGTCTTAGAGAAGCGAAACGTCCTGTTGTCTTGATTGGTGATGGCATCAATCAAACTTTCTTGCAGTCATATTTCTGCTCCTTTTCCCAAGCAGCGAGAATACCTGTTATTTCCAGTAGATACTCACATAATATAGAACAGAATTCAGATATGTATTACGGGTATGTTGGCAGTCACGGCATCAGATATGCAAATTTCATTCTGTCAAAGGCAGATGTTATTGTGTCATTAGGCAACAGGCTTAACTTCCCGTCATCCTCTGAGAGTTATGGGAAAATTGCAAAGAATGCCACTTTCATCTGTTTTGACGTGGACGGTGGAGAATTATACAAACATCCATATATGAATGCCGGGTATAAGATAGATTTAAGAGACTTTTTGCCTGCTTTGTCGGACAATCCTTATTACTGTGGAAACCATGATGAATGGAAGGCAACATGCGACACAATAAGAAGGGAATTATGGGATACAGACGTTAACGATGTTGTATTAGCAATTGGTAGCATTCTGCAAAATATGGATGGGGTATATACAATCGTCAGTGATGTCGGAAACAATGAATTCTGGGTGTCAAGGGCTTGTGTGTATTCCAAGAATACCAATAGAGTATTGTATTCGAAGTCTTTTGGGGCTCTTGGCAATGCTATTGGTAAAGCTATTGGAGCATACTATGCTACCCATTCACCTGTTGTCGTGTTTGTTGGCGATCAAGGCTTTCAGATGAATATACAGGAGTTGCAGTATATTGCCCAACATAATCTACCGATAACTATTGTGCTGTTGAACAACCATTCTTCCGGTATGATAAAGGACAGAGAGAAGGCTGCCGGGTATAGCTATAGTTTGCATACCACACAGGATAGCGGTTACGGGGTACCTGACTTTTCCCAAATAGCCAAGGCATACGGTATAGAATATCATAGCTATAAAAGCAATATGCGGCTGAATAAATATCCTCATCCACAACTTATCGAAGCGAACATTCCTGATTCTGTAGAATTGACACCATCGCTACCAAGAGGAAGAGACTGCCAAGATATGGAACCGAGAATTGATAACACATTATATAACAGATTAAATAGTTTGTAATTATGGATTTAAAATACTTTAAAGATAAGCGTATACTCATAACAGGAGGCACAGGTCTTATTGGATATAATTTATCTATGAGATTATTGAACATGCCAATTGCAAAGCTATTTATTACTGGACGTTCTATAGCAAAGTTGACAAATACATTTAGTAGTACGCATGATAACAGGCTGGTTTTTATCGAACATGACGCTTGTAAGCCGATTCCTGAAGATATTAATAATATAGATGTCATTTTCCATGCAGCGGGACCAATGGAAAGAGAAATTGTCCTTAATAAACCTGTTGATGTCATTTTACCCAATATTGTAGGGACTACAAATCTGTTAGAATTCATAAGAAATCAAAAAGAAGTGAGAAATGATAATCCTCGTATTGTTATCTTTTCTTCAGTAACTGTATATAATAATGTGACAAACAATGATTTGAAGGTTCAAGAATCGGATACCTGTGAGGCATGTTCATTGGATGCACCAACTGTTAGTTATGCTGAGTCAAAGAGAATGTCTGAGGTGATAGCGAAAGCTTACAGCAAGCAGTATGGAATTGATGCAGTCATCGCACGTTTTAGTACTGTATATGGATTTACTAAGAATATTCCCAATACCGCTTTCTTTGAATTCATCAATAAAGCCATAGAAGGTAAACCTATTATATTAAATGGTACTAGTTTTCCTCGTAGAGATAACATCTATATAGAAGACGCTATTGATGGTTTGCTAACTATTGCATGTAAGGGGCAAAGTGGAGAATCTTACAACATTTCCTCTGGAGGAGACTTGGGCAACTTTGCTGCCGTTGATGAGATAGCTCTTGTTATAGCAGAAACAGCTTCTGAAATTTTAGACAGACAATCTGTAGATGTAATGATTAAAACCGAGCAGTCGCGAAAACCTGGGTTATCTTTAGTTAACACTAAACTAAAGTCGCTTGGCTGGGCTCTTAATACTTCAATGAAGGAAGGAATAAATAAAACAATAAATCTTATAATTAGCTGAATATGAATGTTGTATTACATAGTAGTGATTTATTCTCTGCTGTATTAGCTGTATCAATGGTCTCAATATTAGAGAACAATAAAGGAGAAGAGACACTAAACTTTTTTGTTATTGAGCATGAAATATCGGAAAGCCACAAAGGAGATTTGTGCAATATAATATCAAAATATCAGAATGCAAACCTGACATTCATACCTATGCCTGATATAAATACACAATTTGGACTAGGCTTAAAAATGATTAAGTCAATATGGTTATTTGACTCATATTGTAGATTGTTTTTGGGGACGTTGTTGCCCCAAAGTGTTGACAGGGTGCTGTATCTTGATTGTGACACATTATGTAATGATAATTTAAGGAATTTCTATAATATTGACTTGGAGGATTATTACGCTGCAGGTGTGATAGATTGCTTGTCAGATCCATATTATGAGCTGTTTGATATGGACAAGACATCACGATATTGCAATAGTGGTATGCTGCTTCTAAATTTGAAAAAATGGAGAGAGGATAATATGGAGAATACAGTCGCTGATTATGTTCGCTCAAAGAATGGGTATGTATTCTTTATGGAACAGAGCGTCGTGAACATTCTTCTTCAAAACAAAATCAAAATAGTTCACCCAAGATACAATACATATACGCTGATGGTGGCATTTAGCCATGAGAATCTTCGTAGATTAAGGCGTTGTACCCGTTACTATTCAGACTCAGAAATAGACGAGGCAATAAAGAATCCTGTAATCATTCATCTGACAAATGGTTTCTATGTTAAAGGAAGACCTTGGATAGAGGGAAATCAACATCCTTTCAGAGATTTGTTTATGAAATACAGAGCTTTGACTCCTTGGAAGAATGAACCGCTTTTCCAAGACAAGTCCGATTGGAAACAAAAAGCGGTTACGACCTTTGTGAATGTTCTTCCACATAGAATAATGTGCTCTGTTGTAGGATGGATATATAATGTATGGAGACCTAAACATATTAAGAAAAGAATGTGACGTATCTAAAAAATATTTAAGACATATACATAAAAGTATAATGTCTTTTCAAGTTGAATAATAAATGCAAAAACTTGATTTGTTAAGAATTGCTGTCGGGAATCAATCTGCCGAGAATATAATTCTTTCTGAGAATGATTGGAAAGATTTTTTCCTCTTTTGTAATAGGCAAGCAATATTGGGAATAGGTTTCTCGGCTGTAGAAAGGATTGGTACATGTCCGAAAGAATTGATGCTAAGATGGTATTCATATATTACACAAATCGAGAAGCGAAACAGATTGTTGAACGATGTGGCAACGGAGGTGTGCAGCAAGTTTATAGGGAATGGGTATAGAGGCTGTATATTGAAGGGACAAGGTGTTGCAACTCTATATTCTATACCTCAAAGGAGAACATGCGGCGACATAGACATCTGGATAGACGGCAACAGAATAGATATAATAGAGATGGTAAAGTCGTATCAAGCAGATGCTAAAGTGTCATTGCACCATGTTAATGCGCAATATAACAATGTGGAAATAGAATATCATTTCACTCCATCTTATTTAATGAATCCAATTGCAGACAGAAGGTTGCATCAGTATTATATTAAGAATAAAGAAAGGCAATTTTCACATCTCATTCGGCTCAATGGATGCAATAGTGATATCGCATTCCCAACTATGGACTTCAATCTTGTCTTTATGTTGAGTCACGCCTACAGACATTTCATCTATGAAGGATTGGGACTGAGGCATGTCTTGGATTACTGGATGGTGTTGAAAAAATGGGATGAAGACGGAAGAAAGAATGAGGATGAGGTTTATCATACAATATGCAAATGCGGGATGAGAAAATTCTTGTCTGCCATGATGTGGGTAATAGGGCAGTTAAACCAGAAAAATAAGGATGATAACATAGGAAATTTGCAGGAGCATTATCCATGGATGTTATGTGAACCAAATGAGAAAGAAGGACAGTTTTTATTGGAACATATAATGGCAGATGGAAATTTTGGAAGAGGCAATGACATGCGGCAATCTGTAAATAATATAAAAAATCCAATATTCCGATATCTGCTAAAGAAAAAGGAATCCTTATCAGTCTATAAGCACTATCCTACAGAACTATTATGGGGATTGGTTCACAGTGTGTATTACAGGTTAGCCTGTCTAACGTGAATGTCAGTATGTAAGTATGAAAATGATGGTACTATCCCTCACACCATCTGTAAGTTTAAAAGAGTAACGAGACTTGTATCAAGCTATCCCGAAGAGGCTCTCTGCGAGCATTCTTCCGGATATGGCACTGGGGATGGAGACAGATGCATAAATAAAATATTCCAAAGTAGTCTATAGGTAAGTTATGAAAATTTTCTCATTAAGCGCATGATGGAATTTATGTAATGGATTTATAATAATAAAATACTAACAATTTAAAAACATTTTATATGGGATTATTGAAAACAATTTTATCGGTGGTACCAACTGTTGCCGGAATAGTCGGCAATCTGCTGGGAGCAAATGAAAATGACTATGTAAAGCTTAAAATGTATCAGCCGTCTGACGCAAACGAAGACCCGAACATTTATTTCAAAAAAACGAAAGATGACCGTATCTTGCTGTATAACTCCTGCGGTTATCCTATACATGTGTCAATGGATAATGTTGGAGTTGAAAGTGACAAGGGTTATATCTTGGAAGATTGTAGCGGAGGATTGGATATGACAGACTTCATCGCCTCGCATTCTGCAAAATATGCAAATGCGCTTCGCATAAGTGCAAACGTGGAGGAAACGAAAAAGGACGGCTCTCAATCTGTCTCAATAACTTGTTCCGGCAAACTTGACCGGGATATAGAAGGGGCTGTATGTTTAGGCGAATATGTGAGCGTGGAAGCTATGGACAACGACCTTATGCTGATAATCCACTCAGGATGCTCTTTGATTGAAATCAGCTCGTTGAGCATTAAGGGGGAAGGAAATGAGCCTGCACGTGTTTATGAGAATATTTCTCCTGATACTGTTGCTCCTGTATTGCGGTCAAGTATAAAGATGACAAGGGACGATGAGGCGCAGACTGTTGTATTTCCGAACGCTATCGCCACGTTTGAGTATTCTGAACTTTTGGAGATAGAGACAACACTGCTTTGTGATGTGATGGAACTTACAAGAACGCGCCTGGGCAAGACTGAAAGAAACTTGCGGCTAGCATCCAGGGAATGGGATTTCCTGAGAACCGGACGTTGTGTAAAAGAATGTTGAACATAAAAACTAAAAAGCTATAATTATGGGATTTTTACAAGAATTTGTTTCTGTCCTGCCATCGATAGCAAGTGTGGTGGCGCCGTTGTTTAATGCAAAGAAAGACGATTATCTGAAATTTTCATTGCATAATGGGAAATGTGTTTATTTCAAGAAAGACAATAATGGAGAAATTTGCTGCTGTAATCCATTTCAGGAACCGGTCTCATTGGTGTTCCCAGACAAGAATGGGGTTGGTGGTGAAAGCATTGGTATTGATATGGGGTCTTCTTTCCCCGTGACACAGATGCTCACGGAACGCGCAAAAAACTATATTGACGACATTCGGATAGAGAAAGGTGGAATAAGTACTGATTACAATGCTTTGGAAGAGGCGCAAATGGCAACTATTTCTGCTTCGGGTAAGGTGCCCAATAGTAATGGTACTACCCGAATAGGGACATCTTTATCAGTGAAGATAGACGGTGACGACTTAAGCATACAGATTAATCCGACGTATAAACTTGAAGGAATCATGGGTATGGAACTGTCGGGTGACGGCAATGAGCCATGCCGTGTCTTCAAGAACGAGGAAAACAACGGTGAGACTCCAATGCCAGTCATGAAGGATGATGTGTCGACTTTGGAAATGAAATTTCCTGGAGCGCTAAGCACGTTTAAGGATTCGAAAAATATATTTGTATCGGCTGTGGCGCGCTGCTCATACGGAACAAACGGAGAAAAACCGGAGGAACTGAGCTGTCATGGAGTCCGAATGGCCGAAAGTGATTGGGATTTCATTAAAAACGGTCGTTGTCTGAATGAATAATCAGGACTGCAATGAAAAATATATTATACATAATAACACCCAGCCAGTTCTTGGACTGTTTTACGGACTTCATAATTCATAAACAGAGCCTTGGTTTTATTGTAAACACATATATGGTCGAGAATATCGGAAACGGCACTTTCAATGACATTAAGGCATTTCTGGACGGTGAGTCAGAGAAAATTAAAGATGACTATTATGTCATACTTGGAGGAAATCACAAATGCATTCCAAGTGAAACCAATAGGAAAGGGCGGTATGTAGACTCATCGTACGCACAAACTGCAGATAAGAGATATTGGCGCATTGTAGGGCGTTTCCCAACCGATAATGAAGATGAGATGAGAGAGCTGTGTGCCAATGCCATACGGTATGAGGAGCATTTTGTTTCCTATAAGGAAAATCTGCTGATGATTGCGGCGACGGAGCTTAACATTGACAAGGCTAAGACGATAGCTGGAGCTCTCAAAACACAATTTGCTTCTGTTGGGGAGATATATACAAACCGGGAGGGAAAACAGGAGGTGTTGGACCAGCTCAATGCAAATGTAAGTTGTTTTATAAATTATATGGGACATGGAAACAGCGGTGCATGGGCTTTAAAACTGTATGGCAACGGTCGTAGAACAGAGTCTGTAAAATCTACAGAAATACCACAATTTACAATCCCTGTTCATATTCTGTCTTGGGCATGCAGTACGGCAAACGTTAAAAAAGACAAGTGTCTGGGAACAGAGTTCTTAATGAAGGGTGCTGTGAGTTTCTGGGGTGCATGTAGTTTTTCTTATGGACTGTCAAACAGAATCATGGCGGATATGTTTTGGGATATTTATGTCAGCAGCAACTGCCCGCAACATTTGGGTGAAATATATTTGCAAATATATAAAAAATATTTGGGAGTAAAGAAAGGCTGTAAACAATATATGCTTTTGGGAGACCCGACTCTAAAAATAAGATGATATGAGAAATTTTAATCAGTTTAGTTTCATACAGGACGGTGAGAACTTCATTAAATTGAATTGTCCAGAGATATATGGCTCTTTGGTAAAGCCCAGGCTGCATGCGAGGCGCATGAATGCTACTGATGACAATGCGGTAAAGAGTACAGAGGGGTTTCAGGACATGCTTGATGTTCAGGATATCTCGTATGATGCCGGTAACAGGACTTTAAAGGCGGTGTCAGTAGCAGGATTCACGGAGTGTAAAGGAGTGATAACCATTGTCAGTGAGGTGTTTGACAGTGTCACGGGAGAGTCCATAAAAGGTTCTGCCGTGACTGTCAGCAATTCACATACGCTTGTATGCAGTATTGACAGCGTATTGTCTGAGAAACATCAGTTAAAAGAGTCACATTTGACGGTAAGAAGCGTTTTTTATTGGACAGAGACCGAGGAGAGCGGAGATACTGTTCTGAAATCACACGAAGTGAGGCGTGAATGTGGATTGATATGTGCTGAGGGTGACGAAATCGTGAAAAATATAACAGTGAATTTTCCCAATACACTGAAGCCGCGAGACTATACTGTAGTTTTATACAACCGTACTGCGGAACAACACATGGAAGATCCGGATAAAGAATATCCGGGCGTTTCCCCAACCAACGGGAAACTGCCTTTTTATATTCCGTTTACAGGCTCCGTAAGCGTCAATGTTGGAAAAATTGTCGGAGTGGACAAAGCTGAATCCATAATCAGACTGCAGCATCCTGAGAAAAAGACAGAGGTGACATTCAACAAGGATAAGGACAATAACTGGAGTGACATTAAATGGAAATACCTAAGCAACAATACAGTTTTGCAGTGGGAGTTTCCTGAAAATTGGAGGAATAGTTTAGATTTGAAAGATCTTAGCGCGAAATCTATTTTTGATTTCTATGCCCGTCTTGTGGTGAAAGTGGATGTGGCAGGTGATGGACTTGCAACTCCTATCCCAATAACAATCGGCAGTAATGTGGAGCAAGATAGTACTCATTGTAAAATTAAGCAGGTATTTCTGCAATGGGGGTGTCTTGGAGAAGATTCTGTAATAGCAATGGCTGATGGCAGTCAAAAGAAAATCAGTAAAATATATGTTGGTGATATCGTAGATACTGGAAACGGGAGTGCCGTGGTAAAAGAAATATATAGTGGCTTTGAAGAAGATATTATCTGTATTGAGACTGAGACCGCTAAACGTTTATTGCTGACTGCGGGACATCCTGTTCAGACAGATCGTGGATGGATGAGAGCTGGCGATATCAATGCGTCAACAGGCATCATGACCGTTGGCGGAACTTATGAAAAATTGAACGGAGTGTATATTTTGCCGTATGGGAGGAAGGTATATAATTTGTATTTAAGTGGTGATAACGCTCAATTGATAGCCGAGGGAATTATCGTTGGAGACTTTACAAGGCAGAATGATATGAGGGCTTGCTCCCAAAATCATGAGATATTAATAACAGGACAGGAAGACATAGCCAAAGAATTCCAGATACTTGTAAAAGAGATTAATCGACAGAATGGCTGGTAAAAACAAATGTGAAGCTCCGGGTTGAGTGAAAATTGTAGGAAGTTGCTGGCATGAAATCATGCAGGGTGGAAACATCGGACAGTATGATGAGCGGGGAAAGAAATATGCTGAGAGATTATCAAAAGGATATTTGCAGCAGAACTGTGGAGGCATTCAGGAGTCACAGGAGTGTGATGGTGCAGATGCCGACTGGAACGGGAAAGACGGTGGTGCTCGCTTCGCTTGTAAATGAAGAATTAAGAGTGAAGACTGCGGAGCTGATGAGCTTGCGAACTAATGAAGAATCGTCGTCATTATATATAATAGCGCACCGCAGGGAGCTGGTGGAGCAGATAAGGGACACTATACGCAGGCTTGGGATTGATGACGGGAATATCACTGTTTGCTCGATACAATGGCTGACATATAATATAAATAAGGTGGCGATTGCTCCATCATTAGTGGTGATTGACGAGGCACATCATGCATTAGCGAAGACGTATAGGATGATGTGGGAGGCATGGCATGAGGCGAGGTTCCTTGGACTTACGGCTACACCTTGCCGGATGAACAGGGCTGGATTTACGGATTTGTTTGATGTGCTGCTCACATCGCACTCTATCGGGCAGTTTATCCGTGAGGGATGGCTGTCGCTGTTCGATTACTACAGCATAAAGGCGGATAGTGAGGACCAGAGGATTATTGACACTTTGGAGAAGCGCGGTGCTGACGGTGACTATCAGGCAAAGGAGCTGAATGCAGTGCTGAATAAACGTCCGAGCATTGAGCGGCTATATGAAAGTGTCAGCAGTTATGCCAAGGGAAAGAAAGGCATAGTGTATGCGATAAACATTGACCATGCGCATAATATTGCGGAGTATTATCGGGAGCATGGCGTGAATGCCGTGGCAATAGACAGCAGGACACCGGCTGAGGTGCGCAGGCAGACGGTTGAGGAGTTCAGGGCTGGACATATTAAAATTATGGTGAGCGTGGATTTGTTCTCTGAGGGTTTCGATTGTCCTAATGTGGAGTTTATTCAGCTTGCAAGACCTACGTTGTCTTTGGCTAAATACCTTCAGATGGTGGGCAGAGGACTTCGGAAATCGAAAGGTAAAAAGAGCTGCGTGATGATAGACAATGTGGGGCTTTACCATATGTTCGGGCTTCCTGCCGCCGACCGTGACTGGCAGGCGATGTTCGAGGGACGGATGGCTGGGAAAGGGAACAAGGCAAGAGATAATGCCGTGTGTAACTATGCCATGACTGCTGGCGCTGAGACC
>JAUNSB010000157.1:0-4319 GCA_030539375.1 Prevotella sp. | reverse complement strand
TATGCCATAAATTACACAAAAGAGGGCATGTCACAGGTTTATGACACACCCTCATTTATTTTTTAGAACCCCGAAATCAGCTTTTTCTCTCCTGAAATCAGCATCTCAATACGCCTCCCCGTCGCGTATTTCCTGCCGCGTTATCTCCTTGCCGTCCATCTTATACCAGGTGTATACGATGTAGGCGAGAACAAACGGGATGAGAAGGCTCACCGCCGACATGACGCCGAGGGTGAACTCGCTGCTGCAGCTGTTGGCTATGGTGAGCGACGACTGCAGGTCGGCGTTGGAGGGATAATAGGCGGTGTTGTTCCACCCTGCGGCGAGCAGCAGGGCAAGCACCGTGAGCACCACTCCCGTGCCTGCGGGCCAGATGCCGCGGATGTAGGTCTTGCTCACGATGGTGCGCACGATGCCGCAGAGCACCAGCGCCACGCCAACAAGCAGCATCACCAGCAGATACCACATGTCCGTGAGGTTGTGGAGATACTTCATAGGCACAACTGTTATCAGCCCCGTGGCGGGATCGGCAGCGTAACCGTCCTTGAAAAGAACGTGAACAAGAAACGCCACGAAGAACACCACGAACACGGCGGCGGAGCCGACCAGACGCACCGAGGCGCGGCTGCGGATGTTCTCGTCGCCCACATTATTTATATAGTAGAGCAGACCGAGACACTGGGCGAGCATTGCCACGGCAACGCCGAGCACGAGGTTCCACACGTCAAGCAGCGCATCCAGCCCGTGGCTGCCGTTAGCCCAGCGGCTTATCACGGGGGCAAAGTCGCTCAGGATGTTGTTTTTCTCAACCACAAAGTTTGAGCCGTTGAAGAACGTCGCCACCGCTGCGCCGATGAGCAGCGGTCCCACCACTCCGTTGAGCACAAGGAACCAGCGGAACACGCGGGCGCCGAGCAGATTGCCCGGCTTGTTCTGATACTCGTAGCTTACAGCCTGGAGCACAAACGAGAACAGGATTACCATCCACAGCCAGTAGGCTCCGCCGAAACTGGTGCTGTAGAACAAAGGGAACGAGGCGAAGAAGGCTCCGCCAAACACCACGAGCGTGGTGAAAGTAAGCTCCCACTTGCGCCCCGTGGAGTTTACGAGCATGCGCTGCTCGTCTTCATTGCGCCCAAGCGAGAATATCAGGGTGTTTGCGCCCTGCACAAAGAGCAGGAACACGAGCAGTGCGCCGAGAAGCGACACTAAGAACCACCAGTAATGCTGAAGAAAATCGTATGTCATAGTTCAGGTCCTTTCTTTATCTGTTTCAACATGATATTTATCTCAACCGCCAGCAGCACCGTAAAGAGCACGAGGAAGATGAAGAAGGTCAGCATCACGCTGCCGCTGCCCACTCCGCTCACTCCTGCCCATGTGGGCAGCATGTCCTGAATGGTCCACGGCTGGCGCCCCAGCTCGGCAACAATCCAGCCCGCCTCGCTGGCAATATATCCCAGGGGCAGCAGCGCAATGCCACCCCACAGCAGCCACTTGTAACGGCTCACATCCTTGCGGAACGCCAGCACAGCCATCACGATGAAGAACACGAGAAACAGCGTGCCCAGCCCCACCATCACGCGGAACGAGTAGAAGCACACGGGGATGAACGGCACCACCTGCGCCCTGTCACTGACATAGCCGTAGCCAAAGTACGGCATATCCTCGGCAAGCTCCTTCCTGAGCTGCTCCATGCGCGACGCGTCTGCCTTGCCGCCGGTCTTTGCCGCCGCCATGCCGCCGGTCTTTGCCGCCATGCCGCCACCCGAAGCCGCCATGCCGCGATATTCCTTGAGATTGGCTATTGCCCTGCGTCCACGCTCCATCTTCTGCTCTACGCTCAGCGCCACAGTGCCGTCGGGCTGCCTGTAGCCGCCGTCGAGAATATCCTTCACGCCTGGCACGTAGCCGTCCATAGTCCTTGTGGCGAGCAGCGAGAGGGCACCGGGGATGGCTATCTTCATCGGCGGCTCAGCCTCGTTCTCATAGTCGGGCTGGCTAAAGGGCGGAACCATCGCAATACAGGTGAGGTCCTGACTCTTGCCGCCGCTGTAGAGTGCCTCCATCGCCGCCAGCTTCATAGGCTGCCGCTGCGCCACCTGATAGGCGGAGCCGTCGCCGCTGTGCATGGCAAGCAGCGATGCCACAAGCCCGAGTACCGACGCCATCTTGATGCCCGTGAGGGCGAGACGCCCATGGCGCTTCTTAAGCAGATACCAGCACGACACAGCCATGACAAACAGTGCACCGATAATCCACGACGACGTGACGGCATGGAAGAATTTATTCACTCCCATAGGCGACAGCGCCACCTCGGCAAACGATGCCATCTCGTTGCGCATGGTGTCGGGATTGAACTCACAGCCAATGGGATACTGCATCCATGCGTTTGCCACCAGAATCCACCACGCCGAGATGGTGGCGCCGATGCCCGTGAGCCAAGTGGAGGCAAGATGGAATCCGCGGCTCACCTTGTTCCAGCCAAAGAACATCACCGCCACAAACGTGGACTCCATAAAGAACGCCACGATGCCCTCGACGGCGAGCGGCGCGCCGAAGATGTCGCCGACGAACCATGAGTAGTTGCTCCAGTTGGTGCCAAACTGAAACTCAAGAATAATGCCCGTGGCAACGCCGATGGCAAAGTTTACACCAAACAGCCGCTGCCAAAACTTGGCGGCTGTCTTCCAAAACTCGTCTCTCGTGCGGTAGTAGACCGTCTCCGCAACTCCCATTATCACGGCAAGCCCCAGCGTGAGCGGCACAAACAGCCAGTGATAGATGGCAGTGAGAGCAAACTGCGCCCTCGCCCAGTCCACCGCCGCCAAATCAATGTCCAACAGTAAATTCTCCATAATCTTTTTTAGTTTTTAGTTATTAATTCTTCATTTTCTCCCTTCTCCCAGCACTTCCCCCGCCACAAACTCCGCCTCCTTGCCCTGCGGGGCATTCGTCCTCACGTAGTCAGGGAAAAAGAGCCACTTCAGTATGACAAATATCACAATCAGCTTCACGATTATCAGCACCCAAAGGGTCTTTCCGACAGTCATCTGCCTGAATCCCTCGGAATAGAACCGCCACACCTTATATAATATATTGCCGTTAGTCATCTGTTTTTAGGTTTTCCGCTACAAAAATACAATATTTTTTCCATACTGCAAAAAAAAGCAGGGAAAAAATATTGTATGTAGGCAAGCGGACTTAAAATCCGCCGATTTCACATTGACAAGTTATTTTGCCGCGCCCTCTTCCTTGGCTTTCTCCATATCCTTGCGGCTGCGGCTCTTGGTCACCAGCCATACACCGCCGAAGACGAGGGCGGCGGCAAGGGCATGGGTGGGGCTGAAGATTGCCAAACCCGTGACAACGCTGACGATAACCGACACAAGGGGCTGCACATAGTTATAGACGCTCACCACCGTGGGACGTAGGGTCTGCTGCGCCACCATGGTGAGAATATATCCCACGAAGGTGCAGACCACCACCACAAAGGCTGCCTCCCAGAGCGACTGCGCCGGCACTGCCGCCCAGTCGTTGGCAACAAGATGGGACAGGGTGAACGGGGCAAGCACGATGGCGCCGAAAAGAAACATCCACTTGTTGACCGTGAACACCGAATAGCGGCGTATGAGCGGATTGAACAACGCCAGATAGAGCGCAAACGAGAACTGCGCAAACAGACACAGCAGGTCGCCGCGTATGTCGCCCATCTTGTCGCTCACTGCACTCGCGCTGGTGAGTATAAGTATCAGCGCGCCGCTGCATCCCATGAGCACACCCACAGCTTTTTTGCCTGTGATAGGCTCTTTGAGAATAAGCGCCGCCAGAATCATGGCAAAGATTGGCATCGAGGTGGTCACGATGCTGGCATTGATAGGCGAGGTGATGCTCAGCCCGATGGTGAAGCAGCACTGATTGAACACCAGCCCGAACAAACCTGCGAAGATGAACTTCCACTTGTCCTTTAGCGGCACATGCTCGTGCCTGACAAACAGCGACGCAATCCAAAACAGGATGCAGGCACCAAACACACGGAGCGACACCATACAAATACCGTCAATGCCATGGGTCATGGCATCCTTGCCAAGAGGAGCCATAAGCCCCCAGAAGGCACACGCAAGAAACATGCTGATATGCGCTATCAGCGGACGTTTGTTTTCCATTGAATACAATCTTTTTTATTGTTTTGATAATATGGGGCTTATTGGGCTTATTAGCCCTATTTGCCTTATTTGCCAATAGCCTTATCGGCTAAATGCTCCCGCCAGCGCCTGCCACTGGTCGCGGAACGCTGGCATATTGTCGAACACAATGCT
>JAUNSB010000058.1:0-26049 GCA_030539375.1 Prevotella sp. | reverse complement strand
GTTTCTCTTAAAGAGAGAAACGCCAATATGCTCAACAATTATATATGAGTATATTATTTATATCAGGCTTATGATAAGATTGTTTGCTTTGTCAACTCCTGACGAGTCTAAAGATGCAAGATAAATCATGGTTGTTTTTTCTGAATCATGCCCCAAAGCCTCACTGATGGTGGATATAGGTATATTTTCGCTTTTAGCTATACTTGCCCATGCATGGCGTGCCACGTAAGTGGTAAGCGGAATGGGGAGTCCAAGCATTTCCCCTAATTTTTTCAGCTGTTTGTTAATGCGGTTGTAGGCATTCTTATAGATTCGCATGAATTTGTGGTCTATGTTATTGTTTATGTCGCAGGCGATGGGCAGCAGATAGGAAGAGTTTCCCGTGGGATATTTTGCAACGATTTCCTGCATTGGTGCTTCCCATTTGATGTGCAGCAGTTGCGATGTCTTTTGCCGGTGATAGCTCAGTATGCCGCCTTTCAGGTCTTTTTTCCTTAGATTCACCATATCGATGAATGACATTCCGCGGGTATAGAAACTGAACAGGAACATATCTCTTGCAAAGTCCATGCGGGGATTAAGGCTAAGGTCAAGCTGTTTCAGTTGTCTGATGGTTTCCATCGGTATGGCGCGTTTTACGGTCTTGTCTATTCCCGTGTAGACATGTTTGAACGGGTTGGATGACACTGTGTCGGTATCTTCCACGGCGTGGTTGTAGATGGTCCGCAGGTTGCGCATATAGAAAGAGGTGGTGTTTCTGCACAGTCCCTGTTCTTTGAGCCACTGCTCATAGCCTTGCATCAGTGTACCGTCCATTTCCTCTATCGGTATGTCGTTTCCGTTCAGATAGCGCCGCAGGCTGTTGACGGTTGTGGTGTATCTGTCAGCCATGCGTGTTTTCCCGATGCTGTGAAGCCGGTTGCTAAGTTCCGCGGTGTAGGCGATAAACCCTTGCAGCACTTTGCCCTCACGGTAATATTCCACCACTTTGTCCGCGGTGTAAGTCTGTGTTTCCTTTTCCAGCCGCGCAATGACTGACTGGAGCTTCTTTTTGTCAGCCTTCAGAGTGTCACGCAAAGACTGCAGGTAGCTGTAACGCTGTGGGGCGGCGTAGGGCGGCATTATTATATCCGAATGCACCGCGTCCCATTCTGAAGGATAAAGTTTATACTCCGTGTGGATTTGTCTTGCCACCCGTTTATGTATCACCTGAAAATAGAGTGTGCCCTCCTTCATTCCGACAGAAGAGGCACGAAATTTAATCTTTATTTTTGCCATATCGTGATAAATATAAGCAAAATGTTGCAGAATAGCGAAAAAGTTTGTAACTTTGTGCCCGAAAATAATATTTAGCGTTACAAATTATCATATTTTTATGAACGTACAGTCTGTAATTTCTGCCATCAGCGACTTTGTGTGGGGCTGGCCCATGATAATTCTGCTGCTCGGCACCCACATCTATCTCACATTACGTCTGAAATTTCCTCAGCGCAAGATATTCACCGCAATAAAACTCAGCGTGAGGCGCGACAAGGGCACGTCGGGCGACGTGAGCCAGTTTGCCGCTCTTGCCACCTCGCTTGCCGCCACCATAGGCACGGGCAACATTGTAGGCGTAGCCACGGCAATATCGCTGGGAGGTCCCGGCGCGGTGCTGTGGTGCTGGCTCACGGGAGTGTTTGGCATAGCCACAAAATACGGTGAAGGGCTGTTGGCAATAAAATACCGGGTGCAAAACGATAGGGGCAGGATGCAAGGCGGTCCGATGTATGCGCTGGAGCGCGGACTGGGCATGAAATGGCTGGCGGTGCTCTTTGCACTGTTCACGGCGCTTGCCGCGTTCGGCATAGGCAACACCGTGCAGGCAAATGCCATTAGTGAGAACATCAGTCTGCTGATGGCTGGTGTGTGGGCTCCGTCGACCACCAAGACTGTTGTGGGGCTGGTTATAGCCACCGTGATAGGCGTGGTGATTATCGGCGGTGTGAGGAGCATCGCGCGCATCTGTTCGGCATTGGTACCCGTAATGGCACTGTGCTATGTGCTTGGATGCCTGTATATACTGTGTGTGAATGTCCACTTTGTGCTGCCCGCCCTGAAGCTGATTGTCTCCGAGGCATTTTCGTTGAAAGCCACTGCCGGAGGAGCCGTGGGCACGGCTCTGATGTGCGGTGCCCGCTATGGCATTGCCCGCGGTCTGTTCTCAAATGAGTCGGGCATGGGGTCGGCACCCATCGTTGCCGCTGCCGCCCGTACCAAGAATCCTGTGCGCCAGGCACTTGTTAGCTCGTCGGGCACATTCTGGGACACGGTGGTGATATGCGCCCTCACCGGACTTGTAATCACAACCAGCATCATAGCCTATCCTCACATTGACTATCACGACGGCGGCATGCTCACCAAAGAGGCTTTCGGCATGATTCCGCTTGTAGGCACTCCGATACTCACGTTTGGCATTCTCACCTTTGCCTTCTCCACCATTCTGGGCTGGAGCTATTACGGCGAGCGTGCCGTGGAGTATCTCGGCGGCAGGCGCAGCATAATCTTCTACCGTGTGGCGTGGATAGTGCTTTGTTTTGTGGGCAGCGTGATGAGTCTCGACCTTGTGTGGAACATTGCCGACGTGATGAATGCACTCATGGCAGTGCCCAATCTTGTGTCGCTGCTGTTGCTGTCGGGGGTGATAGCCAAGGATACCCAGCACTATCTATGGGATAAAAGACTGGACGAGGAATAAAAATAAGTAATTTGTAATAGTATTTTGAACAGTAATGTCCAAAAATTAACCAGTAATGACTAATAAAATATTTTTTGTGGCGATGCCACCAATGAACAAAAATAATCTTACTGGTTAATTTCTGGATATTATTGTTGATTTACTTGGGCTGCTCAGCTTCCAGCTTCTGTACGCTTCCTGTTGTCGGGAAGAGTTGCAGCTTGGTGGTGTTGCGCTTGAACAGGTCGCCGCTGATAAGCTCGGTGTATCCAAACTGTGCCGCATACAGTTCCGCTGTACATAGCTCGCTGTTGCCGCCGCTCACTGTCACCTTTATCTTCTCAGGCACATTCACATAGATGCCTTCCTCCTTCGACTTCTTTTTCTTGCCGTCGGTAACGGGCAGCTTTATGGTGTGCAGATTCTTTATATATATATAATAAGGTGTACCCGACAGGTCGTCGCTGTCCACCATGCCTAATTGCTTTGACAGGCGGAATAGAATCTGCTTGCCGGTTTCCTCCATGGGGCAGATGTTGATGATATGCTCCACAGTGTCGCGCTCCACGGTGCCTGTGAACATGCTTGCCATGGCGTTTTCCTGAGCGGTGAGCTGTGCGAGCATGAGGCGCAGCTGTTCTCCGTCCTTGGGCATGAAGTCAGCCTGCCCGCGTGTAAGCTGGTTTTTGCTGTCTCTTATGTCGTAGATGTCCTGTGCTATGAGCTGTGCCATCTTGGCTGTTGAGCCGGCAGAGAGAATCTCCTCGCTGAGATAGCTGTTGGGCGACGGCAGCTGCGGCTTGGGCGACGGTGTGAATTCTGTGGGCGGTGCAGGTACGGTGTTCTCGGTGTTTACCGCCAGCAGACAGCCGTCCTCGCTGAGCTGCATGTTGGTGCCCACGCTCTTGCCGTTGTATTTCACAGTATAGCATTTTGCTGTGTCGGCCACGGCGTATGGAGATATCCTGATGCCTATCACCTTGTGGCTTACGTCGGCAGTCTGCCTTACGTTCTTTATGCGCAGATATTTGTCGGCATACATGCACATAGAGCCCGGTGTGTACTGTGTCTTCTCCACCATAATGCTTATGCGCAGGGCTGTCTTGGGCAGATAGTAGAACGTGCCTTCGGGATGTCCTCCTGCGGTGTATCTCTCAATCACGGTCTGTGCTCCGGCACTGGCGCCCAAAGCTGTAAAAAGTATTGCTGTGACAATCTTTTTCATAATTATTTTTTAGGAGTGTTATGAATTGTATGAGTTTTAGGAATTGTATGAAACTTATTTTCCTTTCTTGGCATAGAGAGTCATGAACGCCTGCGGCAGACAGTCTATGATGTCGCTTGCCATGAGGCTCTCCATTCCGGTTTTCTTTGCTGCAATGTCGCCTGCAAGTCCGTGGATGTACATTCCCACGGCAGCTGCGTCGGCGGGCTTATAGCCTCTTGCCAGCAGTCCGGTGATTATGCCTGTGAGCACGTCGCCGCTGCCGGCAGTAGCCATGCCTGCGTTGCCTGTGGGGCAGAACTCCACATTGCCGTCGGGCAGGCACAGTGCCGAATAGTGTCCTTTCAGGATTATATAGCCCTGAATGTGGCGCGCCAGGTCGCGCGCCTTCTGCAACCGCTCGTAGCTGTTGGTGCTGTTGCCCTGCATACGGTCGAATTCCTTGGGGTGGGGTGTCATTATCACGCCTTTTGGCAGTTGCTGCATCCATGCCTTGCGGTTGCCGAGGATGTTGAGCGCATCGGCATCGGCTACAATCGGACACTGCGCCCTTCTCAACTGCGCAATAAGTGCTATTGCCGTCTCGTTGGTTTGCCCCAGTCCTGGTCCAATGCCCATCGCATCAAAATTCTCTGTGTCGGCAGGTTCGCTGAAGAAGTTCTCGTTGATGTCGGCGCTCACTATTGCCTCAGGCACAGCAATCTGCAGAATCTGCGTGTTGCGGCGTGGCGTGCGCACAGTCACCTTTCCCGCTCCCGACCTGTAGCATGCCTTTGCCGCCAGTGTGGCTGCTCCACACATTCCGCTGCTTCCTGCCACAAGCAGTGCGCTTCCCATTTGTCCCTTGTGAGCAAACTTATCGCGGGTCATCAGCCGGCTGCAGATGTCGCTTTCCTCCAGAATGTTGTAAGAGCTTGTTATCTCTTCCATGCCTTTGGGGTGCAGTCCTATGTCAAGTGTCCGTACCTCACCGGTGATGCCGTGGTTTTCGGCAAAGTAGAACGACAGTTTCTTTTGTTGCAGAGTGAGTGTAACGTCAGCCCTGATCATGTTTGCCCTCACATTGTAGGTGTTGTCCTCCGACATCAGTCCTGAGGGAATGTCGATGCTCACTACCTTTGCCTGCGAGGCGTTGATGTATTTCACCAATGACGCAAAGCCTCCTGCAAGAGTCTTGTTGAGCCCCGAGCCGAACAAACCGTCGATCACCACAATGTCGGCTGTAAGCTGTGGCGGGTCAAACTCCTGTTTCACCTCTGTAAACGCCTTTAGCCGTTTGCATTCCGAGAGGCGCTTGCGGTTGGTCTCGCAGTCGTCGCTGAGCTGGTGTCCGGGGATGTTGAACAGATAGACGCTCACGTCGTAGTTGTCGTTTGCCAGCATTCTTGCCACGGCAAGCGCATCGCCTCCGTTGTTGCCCGGTCCTGCAAACACCACGAAGGGTGTCTGAGTACTGAACATGTTTCTTATTTCATTGGTCATTGCTGCAGCGGCGCGCTCCATCAGGTCGATGGATTCTATCGGTTCGTGCTCTATTGTATATTTGTCCAAATCGTGTATTTGCTGTGCCGTTAATATCTTCATTGTCGTGAATTTTCAAATTATATCTGCAAAAATACAAAAATAATGCTAAACAATTGCTATACTTTGGCGTTTTTTTTGTAATTTTGTGCCAAAATTGTTATTTTTTGCATTATGAGCATAATAAAAGTGAAGGATAAGACGTTTAAAACGTTCATTTCCGAAGAAGAGATAAAAGACAGGATAAAGGTTGTGGCAGACAAGATAAGCAAGGACATGGCTGGCAAAAATCCCCTGCTTCTTGCTGTGCTTAACGGCTCATTTATCTTTGCAGCCGACTTGATGCGCGAGATAACCATTCCCTGTGAAATCTCGTTTGTGAAACTTGCTTCTTATCAGGGAACTACATCTACAGGAAAAGTGCGTGAGGTGATGGGCATTAATGAAGATCTCACGGGACGTACCATAATAATTGTGGAGGACATAGTGGAGAGCGGACTCACAATGAAGCGTATGATTGAGAGTCTTGGCACCCGTAATCCCGAGTCGGTGCATATCTGTACGCTGTTCCACAAGCCGGACTGCCAGAAGGTGGAGCTCGATATGGAATATGTGGCGTTCAGCATTCCAAATGACTTTGTGCTCGGTTATGGTCTGGACTACGACCAGCAGGGTAGGGGGCTGAAGGAAGTCTACACTCTCGTGGAATAAATTATGATACGACATTTTAGTTTATCAGGAATTAAAGTTTTATCAGGAAATCAACACAAAACTATATAACAAAAACAAGTTTAGGTAAAGAGATGAAGAATATTGTGATTTTTGGCGCACCGGGTTCAGGTAAGGGTACGCAGAGCGACTTGCTGATTGAGAAATACGGATTGGGACATATCTCCACGGGTGATGTGCTCCGCAGCGAGATTAAAAACGAGACAGAGCTTGGAAAGACCGCCAAGGCTTTTATTGACAAAGGACAGCTGATACCCGATGAGCTGATGATTGACATTCTTGCCAAGGTCTACGACAGTTTTGGCAAGGAACATAAGGGAGTAATTTTCGACGGTTTCCCACGCACCATCCCACAGGCAGAGGCACTGAAGAAGATGCTTGACGCACGCGGTCATAAAGTGGCGGCAATGATAGAGCTCTATGCTCCAGAGGATATCCTCATGGCGCGTCTGCTCAACCGCGGCAAGGAACAGGGACGCTCTGACGACAATGAGGAGACCATCAACAAGCGTCTTGCAGTGTATCACACTCAGACAGCTCCGCTCATCGACTGGTACAAGACTGAAGGTCTGCACCACTATGTGAAGAGCTACGGCGTGATCGAGGAAATCTTCGCCGATGTGTGCAAGGTGATTGACAACATTTAAAAAGAGAATAAGAAAAGCTATGGCCGAGTCCAATTTTGTAGACTATGTGAAGATTTGCTGCCGCTCGGGCAAGGGCGGCAGAGGCTCCATGCATCTGCGTCATGTCAAGTACAACCCTAACGGAGGACCCGACGGGGGAGACGGCGGTCATGGAGGAAGTATATATCTGCGCGGCAACCACAACTACTGGACGTTGCTGCACCTGAAATATGAGCGCCACATCTTTGCCGAGCATGGCGGCAACGGCGGGCGCGACAAATGTCACGGCACCAACGGCAAGGACATCTATATTGATGTGCCTTGCGGTACGGTGGTGTACAATGCCGAAACGGGCAAGTATGTCTGCGATGTGTCCTACGACGGGCAGGAGGTGCTGCTGCTCAAGGGAGGACGTGGCGGACTGGGTAACTTCCAGTTCCGTACAGCCACCAATCAGGCTCCGCGCTATGCACAGCCCGGTGAGCCTATGCAGGAGATGACCATTATCCTTGAGCTTAAGCTGCTTGCCGATGTGGGGCTTGTGGGCTTCCCCAATGCAGGGAAGTCAACACTGCTCACAGCACTGTCGAGCGCGCGCCCCAAGATAGCCAACTATCCGTTTACCACCCTTGAGCCTTCACTGGGCATTGTGGCATACCGCGACCATCAGTCGTTTGTGATGGCAGACATTCCCGGCATCATCGAGGGAGCAAGCGAGGGCAAGGGGCTCGGACTGCGTTTCCTGCGGCATATAGAGCGCAACTCGCTGCTGCTGTTTATGGTGCCTGGTGACACCGACGACATAAAGCGCGAATATGAGATACTTCTGCGCGAGCTGGAAAACTTCAATCCCGAGATGCTCGAAAAGCACCGTGTGCTTGCTGTCACCAAGTGCGACCTGCTTGACGATGAACTTATAGAGATGCTGCGCGAGACTCTGCCCGACGACCTGCCTGTGGTGTTTATATCGAGCGTGGCAAACATGGGACTCGTGGAACTGAAGGACATTCTGTGGCGTGAGCTTAACAGCGAGAGCAACAAGCTGACTGCAATCACAGCCGAGGATACCCTCGTACACCGTGACAAGGACATGACACGCTTTGCTGCTGAGATGGAGGCAGAAGGTGAGGACGAGGACATCGTTTACATCGATGAGGACGAGATTGAGGATTTCGATGAGGACGACATCGAATATGTGGATATAGAGGACTAAATTTATGGACGGATTTCTGCTATATAATATAAATAAGGTGTCGGATGTGGTGGCGTTTACCACAAAACGCTCCGTGGGGCGTGACCGTGAGGCTATATGCCGCATGCTCGGCATTGATGATGACCATCTCGTTTATCCGCATCAGACACACGGTACTGTAGTCCGTCAGATAGGCAAAGAGTTTATTGCGCTCTCTGCCGACACCAAGAAGATGATTCTTGAGGGAGTAGATGCAGTGTTCACCAATGTGCCTGGAGTATGTGTGGCAGTGTCTACTGCCGACTGCATACCCGTGCTTGTCTACGACCCTGAGCATCATGCCGCAGCTGCCATTCATGCAGGATGGCGCGGCACAGTGGCAAAGATTGTGCGCAAGACTGTTGAGGAAATGGCTGTGGCATACGGCACACACCCCGAGGCTTTGCTGAGCATAATAGGTCCGGGCATATCAGCCGGGAACTTTGAGGTGGGCGAAGAGGTGTATGCGCAGTTTGCCGAAGCGGGCTTCCCAATGGAGCAGATAGCCACGCGCCCCGGCAACGCCAAACCCCACCTTGACCTTTGGGCCGCCAACCGCATAGAGCTGGAAAGCATGGGAGTGGCACCCGAAAACATTCATGTGGACGGCACCTGCACCTTTGCCCATTGCGATGAATACTTCTCTGCCCGTCACGACGGGGCGGCAACGGGAAGAATGCTGAACGGAATAATGTTGAGAAATGAAGAATGATGAATGAAGAATGAAGAATCTGCTGCACTTAATAACATTAACTTGTTTTTCTGCGCCAACGAAAAATTCTTTATTCTTCAATTAAAAAAATAGACCAATGACTTTAAAAACCAAAACGACCAGACGATTTTCAGACACAGCGAAGCGATTCGCTTTGTCTGCCCTTGTAGCCATACTGCCGCTGACAGCAGTGGCAAAGGACGAGTTTACCGCACTTGAACAACAGAAGATAAACATCGAGACTCAGGGGCTGTTCAGCCATTCTGATGTGTTTAACATTGATTTTGCTGCTTTGCGTCCCGGCGACTATGCGTTTCCGCTGCCGGTGGGAAAGGCACGGCAGGGCAAGGACTATGCCTTGGAGATAGATACCAGGAAGGGCGATGCCGTGAAGGCGATGTTCAGCGGAGTGGTTCGCATATCGCGTGCTCATCCGCAGCTGGGCAATGTTGTTGTGGTGCGCCACGACAATGGACTTGAAACAGTGTATGCACGCAATGCCCAGAACCTTGTAAAGGTGGGCGACGTTGTGAAGGCTGGACAGACTGTTGCCATCGTTGGCGGTGAAGGCAGTCGCTTTTATTGTGAGTTTGCCGTTATGGTAAACGGCTCGCGCATCAATCCCGAGATTATTTTCGGTATAAACAGCTATCGCCTGCACCGCAAGACCATACAGTGCAGAAAGGCAGGCGGCGGAAGGGTAGAGGTGTCTACATTGGTGGCTCCGGCAAGGAAGGAGCAGGCTGCCGACAAGAGACTTGCCGGCAACGGTGATATTCCTAAAAATCCGTTTGCCAATGGCAACAAGTTCACCGTGGATCTTGCCAATATGGGTGTTGGCGAGTGGAGCTATCCGCTGCAGGGAGCCAAGGTCATTAGTCCATACGGCAGACGGGGCCGCCGTTCACATACAGGAGTGGATATAAAGACGAAGCCCAATGACAACATCCTTGCCGCCTTTGCCGGCGAAGTTGTGTACTCGGGCAGATATTCTGCATACGGCAATTTCATCCGCATACGCCACAACAACGGACTGGAAACATGCTATAGCCACAACTCCAAGAACCTTGTGAAAGTGGGTGACCGTGTGAAAGCCGGGCAGGTGATTGCGCTTACAGGGCGCACTGGACGCGCCACCACGGAGCATCTGCACTTTGAGGTGAGGGTAAACGGGCAGCATATCGACCCGGCTAAGATTTTTGATCACGCCAACCATTCGGTGAAGCTTGAGGCTGTGACGTTTACAAAGAAAGGGAGCGCCATATCAGTGACATCGGACAAGAAATATATGGCGAAAAAACGGTAAACTATGAAAGATTACGAATTAATATTCTAATGTTTCAGTGGTTAAAGTTATTATCTGGTAACCCAATTCTCGTATTCAAGTCCTTCTATGCGTGAGAAATGCTTGATGTTATCTGTAACCATCACCATTCCATTTGCAAGAGCCGTACATCCTATAAGCAGATCGAAATCTTCTATCGGAAGTCCGGCTTTTACAAGCATATCCTTTTGCTTGCCATATTCATTGATGGCATTTGAAATGGGTAAGACATCAACAGAATTTACAAATTTTTCTATCATAAGTAGGTTTTCTTCTACCATTTTACTATGATAGGCTCCATACGTTAACTCTGCAATCGTTATTTCAGACACATAAAATTGTGCATCATTTAAATTACGCAAGCGATTTCCAATATTATACTTTCCTCTGAACAGGAACGCGACAATAGACGTGTCTAAAAGGTATTTCTTTTTCATAGGACAATATCAGAATTTCTTGTTCTTGCAGATTTTATGTCCTCTATCATCATATCTGCACTTTTATCGTCAACCCATTTGCCTTCAAGCTCATCTACCCAAGTGCTAATATGACTGCTGGTATCGATACCATATTTTGACCTGACGGCTTTCATTGACTTAATGATTAAGTCAACCAAATCCAGTTTATCTTCGTTGCTCAAATTATAAATCTCACGAAGGTTAATATCAGATATTGCTATAGACATACTTTTTATACTTTAGAAATTCGTAGCAAAGGTACGAATAAGTGAGTAGAAAACAAAATATAAAAGGAAATTTTAATATTTTTTGTCAAGTTAGACTTAAAGTAATTAAAAGCGTCATAACATTGCGGTTTCATGTTATGAAAAAACGGGAAAAGATAAAAAAATAGCCGATATTTGAAAATATAATAGTTTTGTAACACTTATATCAAAAAAAATGTTTAAATTTGCACCGAAATATAAAAAGGGGTGAATATCATCCCTGTATTAGGTATTAATTTTTAAACATTTTAAAATTTTATGTACAAGAGATTGTATTTCCTAATCGCCACTTTGCTGCTGATGGTTTCTTCAGCCGTGGCACAGGTAACTACGTCTGGAATGTCAGGTAAAATTACAGCTGATGGCGAAGAGGTTATCGGAGCCACCGTTGAGGCTGTACACGTGCCTTCCGGTACACGTTATGTAGGAGTTACTAACACAAAGGGTATGTATAATATCCTCGGTATGCGTTCGGGTGGTCCCTACGAAGTGAAAATCAGCTATCTTGGCTATGAGACCAAGGTTGTAAAGGACGTAACCCTGCAATTGGGTGAGACTTACAACCTTAACACGACAATGAATGAGGACACTCAGGTGTTGGGCGAGGTTGTTGTGAGCGGAAAGGCATCAAAGTTTGCTGTTGAGAAAATGGGTGCCACAACCAATATCACCAACGCGCAGATGGCAGCACTTCCTACAGTTAGCCGCAGCATCACTGATATGACCCGTCTGTCTCCATACGGAGGTAACGGCATGACGTTCTCAGGCAGTGACGGACGTACAGCCAACTTCACTGTCGACGGTGCAAGTTTTAACAATAACTTTGGACTGTCTTCAAACCTTCCAGGTGGCGGTAATCCTATATCACTTGACGCTATCGACGAAATGCAGGTGGTCATAGCACCGTTTGATGTTCATCAGACAAACTTCATCGGTGGCGGCGTTAATGCAATCACTAAGTCGGGTACCAACACTTTCAAGGGTACAGCATACGTTTATCACCGCAATGAAAACATGCGTGGTGACGTTGTTGACGGCGAGACTATTGCAACTGGTAGAGAGAAAGACCGTAACACAACATACGGTTTCACTCTTGGCGGTCCTATTATCAAGGACAAGCTGTTCTTCTTTGCCAATGCAGAATTTGCAAAGTCTCCTACGGTGCCTGTCACATGGCGAGCATCAGAAGACGGAGTGGGCAATGAGGCTGCACATCTTTCTTATGCCTCTGTTGATGACATGGAGCGTGTGAAGAATTTCGTTATGGATAAATATGGTTATGATACAGGTTCCTATACAAGTTTCCCGGCTGATGAGGAGAACACCAAGCTCCTTGCCCGTGTTGACTGGAACATAACCAACAACCATCACTTGGCTTTGCGTTATAACTATACCAAAAACGTAGGATGGAATGCTCCTAATGCTTCGTCAATGGACGGTGGTACACGTTCTGCTTATGGACGTACATCACTTTATGCCATGTCGTATGCCAATTCAATGTATTCCATGGAAAATATCGTCCACTCATTCTCGTTTGACCTGAACAGCCGTCTTGCTGATAATCTGTCAAACAAGTTCCTTGCAACATATACCAAGGCTGACGATGTCCGCGGAACAAATTCAAGTCAATTCCCATTTATCGACATACTTGACGGTACAAATACAACTACCAATTATATTGCCCTTGGCGAAGAGCTCTTCACACACAATAATGCGGTGCATACCACAACATGGAATGTTATGGATGACGTGACATACTTCATGGGCAATCATAAGTTTACTGCCGGACTGAGCTATGAGTATCAGATGGCAGACAATATGTATATGCGTAACGGTACCGGATATTACCGATATGCAAGTGTTGACGATTTTATCAATGGAGCCACACCTGAGGTTGTGTGTCTTACATACGGTTATGACGGAAAGTCTGACCCTGCCGCACGTGTTGCCTTTGGTAAGTTCGGAGGCTGGATTCAGGACGAGTGGAATATCAACACCAAATGGAAGGTGTCTGCAGGTATACGTCTCGACGGTATCTTCTTCGACAACAGTGACCTTATGACCAACAAGGCAATATTGGATGTTGACTATTACGGCCGTCATATCGACACTGGCAAATGGCCTGGCAGCAGACTGTATGCTTCGCCACGCGTAGGCTTTACTTATGATGTTTTTGGCGACAAGAGCCTTAAGGTTCGTGGAGGTACTGGACTCTTCCAGGGCCGTCTGCCTCTTGTGTTCTTCACCAATATGCCTACCAATAGCGGTATGGTGCAGTATCAGGCACAGCTCAACAACAAGGTTACCATCATTAATGATAAGGGAGAGAACGTGTTCCCGACATATACTGGCGCAACTGTGACGAATGGCAATAGCGTTTATCTTGACATGAACCAGTTTGCCGGCGGTCTGGTTACCGATGCTAACGGGAATGCCACCATTGACGCTTTGAAAAATAAGCTCATCGAAATGGGATATCCGTCAACCATCACACCAGAGGACGGAACAGTGTCATCAAATACATGTGGTGTCGTTTCCAACTTCAAGATGCCGCAGGTATGGAAGACATCAATTGCCGTGGATTATGAGATACCGGTATCGTTCCCATTCTCTGTGACAGCAGAGGCTATTTACAACAAGACCATCAATGGTGTGGTTATGAGCGACTGGTCAGTGCCTGCCGTTGAGGGCTTTGCCCGTTTCAACGGTGCTGACAACCGTCCTATCTATCCTTCAGTAGAAAAGCCAAAGAGCGCGTATGTGCTTGAGAACACAAGCCGCGGTTATGGCTGGCAGGGTAGCATTCAGATTAATGCCCGTCCTATCGAGACACTTAGCCTGATGGCAGCATATACACATACTGTATCTAAGGAGCTTACAAGTATGCCTGGTTCAAACGCATCATCTGTGCTCAACTATGTATCTACTATTTACACTCCTAACTGTATGCGTCTGCACAATGCGCAGAATGTCACCCCCGACCGTTTCATCCTCTCGGCAACACACAATGACAAGCACGGCAATCACCTGAGCGTGATTTATGAGACATGGCGCGGCGGATATAACTATTCATACATGACGGTGAACGACATCAACGGTGACGGTTACAATTATGATGCTGTTTATATTCCTACCGATGCACAGGTTGCCAATGGTGAGTTCCGTTTCGTAAGCGAGGATGACAAGACACGCTTTATGGACTTTGTTCACAACGACGGTTATCTTAAGAACCATCAGGGTGAGTATGCTGAGCCTTATAGCGTGTACAGCCCATGGGTACACCGCGTTGACCTTAGCTACAAGCATGATTTCAAGGTTAACTTCGGAAAGACCACACACAAGCTGCAGTTGAGCTGCGACGTGAAGAATGTGCTGAACCTCTTCAACTCAAAGTGGGGCGTGTCAAAGGCAATGAACTCATCGCTCAATTCCGGCCGTATCTTGAAGTATGAGGGTGTTGATGCCGATGGTTATGCCACATTCTCTACTCCAAAGGCTGTGAACGGCAATACTCAGACATGGACATACAATCACACAATCGGTCAGTGCTGGTATGCCTCAGTAGGTATCAAATACATATTCAATTAATTAAAACTAATAAAGAGTAATCATGAAAATAAAATATTTATTTGCGTTAATTCTTTCCACGCTTCTATTTTCAGGATGTGCCAGTGATGACGACCCGATGGGCTCGCTCAGCAATATCAGTGTGTCGCAGAGTTATCTCGCGATTCCTGAAGCCGGCGGCACAGTGAAGCTTGTTGTTAATGCGGCTGAGGACTGGAAGATTGTTTCCGCCAACGGACTTACAGTTGAGGACACAATAAGCGTTAAGACAGGTGAAAAACTGCAGCAGACAGTAGATAAGAAAGGTAAGAAAACCTTATTGTGGTGTAAACTCTCCACTATAGAGGGTGCAGCAGGCGAGACGGAGATAACAATTACCGCACCTGCTGATGGGGCTCCTCACACAACGGAGTTCCACATTGCCTGTGGCGATTATGGTATGCAGGTGGTAAATGTCAAGCAAGGCGTGAGCATACCTGAGTCGGCTACATGTGCCGATGTCATTGCTGGAGCCGAAGGCAAGACCTATCGCGTGAAGGCTACTGTTACGGCTATTGCCAACACAACATACGGCAATATGTATCTCAACGATGGTACAGGAGAGATTTATGTCTATGGCACTTTGGATGCAAATGGTGCGGAAAAGAACTTCTCAAGTCTTAATATCGAAGTTGGAGATATAGTTGAAGTGGAAGGTCCGAAGGTGATTTATAACGGTGGTGTTCAACTTAAGAATGTAATGGTCAACAGCATAACCAAGTCACTCATTAAGATTATAACTCAGAGCAAGATGTTAAAGGCAGGTGGTGAGGAACTTGATGTTAAGGTGGCATATAAGAGCAAGGGCGCTTACTTTGAAATTCCGTCTGAGTATGCTGACTGGATTCAGTATAAGAGTTCGAAGTTTATTGCCGGTGTGCCCTCTAAGCTTGAGAAGAATCCTGCCGACACTGTTGTCTACAAATTTAACGTATTGTCTAATAGCAACAGCGCTGACCCGCGTTTTGCATATATAAAGTTTACTTCAAGCAACGGCAAGAATACAAGTGAGATAAATTTTTCATTCACTCAGGCGGGTGCTATTGTTAAAGGTACTGTTGCGGCATTCAATATGGATGTAGACGGTGCTGAGTACACACTTACGGGTGTTGTGAAGAGCATTGACAATACCACTTATGGCAATATGTACATTGTTGACGGTACGGGTGAGGCTTATATCTACGGTACTCTGACTGCCACAGGTGAGTCGAAGAAGTTTGAGTCTCTCGGCATCAAAGTGGGTGATGTTGTGACACTCAAGGGCAAGAAAGCCAGCTATAAGGGCAGTCCGCAGATGTCGAACGCCACATACGTAAGCCACATTTCTGTTCCTGGGGGGGTGACTGCTATTTCCGTAGAGGATTTCCTTGCTGCTCCGGAAGATGCTGACAAGTATTATCTGCTCAGCGGAAATGTGAAGAGAATAGCTAACACAACTTATGGCAACTTCGACATTGCCGATCTTACCGGTTCGGTATATGTGTATGGTCTGCTCGACGGATGGGGTGGAGCCTCAAAGAACTTCAGCTCTCTCGGTATTAAGGAAGGCTATACTATATCATTGCTTGGCGTGCGTACCAGTTATAGTGGTTCGCCTCAGGTGGGCAAGGGTGCATACGTTTCCACACTGTATGCTGAATGATATTATGTAGCTGATTGATAGCTATAAATATAGGCGGTATCTCGTATTGAGGTACCGCCTTTTTGTTTTAGATTGTCAACACGGTGCGTATGATAACTTTTTTATATCTTAAGATAAATTGCAAAGTATCCTAAGATAAATTGCAAAGTATCCATCGAATCCATGTTAAAATGTTCTATTCCCAGCGGATTTGTGTTTTATACTACATTTATTATGATAATAGGACGTGAAAAGGAACAAAGTGAGCTGCTCGGGCTGCTTGAAAAAGAAGAATCGCAGTTTTGTGCAGTATACTTTAAATTGTATATTTTTTTTAAAATAAACATACAGAACCTTAAATACGGTTAAAGTTAGACGGGTTTTATATGCTTTATTATTAAAAGTAACGAAAAATTATTAATTTTGTAGTGCAAAAGAGCAGTATTTTCATAATTAAGATTGTATCTTGATATAGGGATGCATCTGTTAAGAATATGTATGCTTTGTTGCAATAACTGATATTGTCTAACACTGTAAAAAGAGAAAAAAGAAATTTATGAGCGGAAAAATCAGATGCGTTGTTTTATGTCTGATGTGCCTTGGCTGTATTTCAGAATATGCGTTTGCCTCACGTCAAAGTAATGACGATAATTTAATAGAACGGCCATGCAAGAACATGATTGTTATAAATTCGTATAACGAGAATGCGCCGTGGGTACAGGCATATATCACCCCATTTATGATTGAGGCGGCGAGGCGCAAGGATCTGCAGTGTCAGATGGTGCACCTTAGCAGTACGCTCATCACCAACGACTCGGTGTTTGAAAAGGTTGAAAATGGTATTTTCGAACGCTTTCGCTACAATAAGCCCGAATATCTTGTGATAATAGGCAAGATGGGATTTGCCATGCGCGACAGGATAAAAAAAGAATGGGGCGACATACCTATTATACTTATGTCTACCAACGATGAGATATGCGAGCGCCGCTATTTGTACAGCGGTGAGAATACAGGAACCGACACAGCATCGTATATGCCGCTTTCGGAGCTGAGGCATAACTATAATTTTACGTTTATTGAGATACCTGAGTATTATGAGCAGACCATTGACCTGATGCTCTGTATGCAGCCGAAGATGCGCAAGCTGGTATATGTGTCTGACATGTTGGCAAATAACGTGAGGCAAAACCGTCAGATACAGGAATATATTGACCGTAAGCACCATGGGCTGGAATATGAGTGGCTGCAGGTGTCGGAGGAGACAAGCGACTCTATACAGAGCTATCTCATGTCGGACGACATGGAGATAGGATTGCTGTTGTCGTTAATGTACTACAGCCGCGAAAGCGCCTTTGGATATCCCATGCTGGTGACCGATGACATCCGCCTTGTGGCGGCAACGCCGCACCCTGTGTTTACGCTAAAGCAAGGATATATGGAATATGGTGCGGTAGGCGGTTTCTTTCCTGACGAGGCTTATTTGCAGGACCGTACCCTTGACATATTCAAAAAGATGCTCAGCGGAGTGAGCATGAAAGACATCCCGTTTGTATATTCCGACATCAGCTACCCTATGATGGATTATAAGCTCGCCGTAGATGCCGGACTTGACATGAGCTGTTGTCCCGACAGTACTGTGGTTGTAAACAAGCCTTTGAGTGTGTGGGAGCGGTATTTCTGGCATATCTGTTTTACTGTCATTGTGGTGGCGGCTATAATAGTTGTGCTTATTGTGCTTATTGTGCAGCAGCGCCGGAGAATGCAGCTTATGGCGGCAAGACAGCGCACGGTGGACAATATGCCGGTTGCCTATCTGCTTGCCAAGGTGAAGCACGGCAAGACTGGAGTGACAGATTATGAGATAAAGATGAGTAATCCAGCCATTAACGAACTTGCGGAAAAGTGCGCGGATGGCGGTTGCAGGGAGAACCTGTTTGACAGGGACTTTATGTTGCGGCAGTTGGATTATCTCTACGATGTGCAGGATATTTGCGTGAGATTCTCATATTATTTCGAGCGTTGTGATGCATATTATGACTTCTTTGCGTGTGAGACAGCCGGTGAGGACGAGATTGAATTTTTCGGCATTGATGTTTCCGAGCGCAAGAAGCAGGAGGAAGATCTGATTGAGGCGCGCGAAGCTGCAAAGGAGTCGGACAGGCTGAAGTCGGCATTCCTTGCCAACATGAGCCACGAGATACGCACGCCGCTCAATGCCATCTTGGGTTTCTCAAATCTGCTTGCTGACTGTGACAATGAGGAAGAGCGCCGTGAGTTCATACAAATCATAAACACAAACAGCGACCAGTTGCTTACGCTTATCAACGACATTCTCGACCTTTCGGCAGTGGAGTCCAACAGGTATAACTTCAAATATCAGCCTACTGATGTAAATGAGCTGATTGAGGGGCTGAAGGCTTCGCTGAAGATACGGATGCCGGAAGGCGTAGTGCTCAACTCCGCCATCGGTGCAGCCGAGTGTGTCGTTAATACCGATCCGGCACGCTTGTCGCAGGTGCTGACCAACTTGCTCACCAATGCCGCCAAGTTTACCGTTAAGGGAAGCGTTACCTTCGGTTATGAGCTGTCGGGCGACAACTTGTATTTCTTTGTTCGCGACACAGGTCGCGGCCTGTCGAAGGAAAACAGAGAGTTGGTGTTCCAGCGCTTTGTGAAGCTCGATGAGTTTGCCAAGGGCATAGGTCTCGGACTGGCTATTTGCCGTACTTTGGTTGAGAAAATGGGTGGTGAGATTGGAGTAGACTCTAAAGGCGAGGGGCAGGGATGTACATTCTGGTTTACCCTGCCTTACAAGAAAGTATAATCTCAACAAGTATAGGACGATTGGAATCGCCATCGGAGAACAGCCTCTTGACGGCGGTTTCTGTTTCTCTGATGTCGGTTGCCCGTATGTATGTTATGTTGTGGGCGGCGCAGATGCCCTGTGCCGATGTGTGGTGGCTGGCGGCAATGTAGTCGTTGAGAGCAGGCGACTGCTCCAGTCCGGGCAGATGGCTGAAAATGCCGCCTCGCCCGTCGTTGATAAGCAATACGCGGAAGTTGCCGCGCAGACGGGTGTTCCACAGTGCATTCTGGTCGTAGAAGAAACTCAGGTCGCCGATGACGCAATATACGCGCTTATCTGTGGCAAGCGAGAATCCTGCGGCAGTGCTCAGACTGCCTTCAATGCCGTTTACTCCACGGTTGCAGTACACATAATGGTGGGCATACCGGCAGGCATGACGTATGGCGGTGCTGTTGGCGTAATGCACTGCGCAGTCGTCTCCGTTTGCAGTCAGTTCGTTCTCAAACATTCTCACGGCACAACCGTGAGAAAACCGTGGCTCGTATTTGTCAGTCTGCTCTTTTGCGTCTTTTAGGGCATTGTCCCATAATTCCTTGTAGTCTTTAGCCGCGGCATTGGGGGTGATGGTTTGGGCAAGCTGGGCAAGAATGGCAGCGGGGCTACCCTCGATGATGTTTGTGAGATGCTGGAAGCAGTCTTCAATGTCGCCGCTTTCCGATATTCGCCACTGCTGTGCATCGGTGGCAGTGCGCAGAAATTTCCTCATTGGCTTGCTCACCAATGTGTCGCCTATATATATAATAAGGTGTGGCAGGAGCGGTGATGTGTCTTCAGCGTTTTTTAAAACATGGTCGAAGAGTGTAGCTGTGCCGCTCAATGGCTCTTGTATCACGGTGATGTGCTGGCGCATGGCGTTGATGGCGGCTTGAAGCTTGCTGTCGTTCTTGGTCTGTCCCACAACCAGGATGGGACGTGGCGACTGGTTAACCGCTTCGGTGAGTTGTGGCGGGCAGCATACGGTGTTTGCTGTAATGTTCTCTATCATCCGCTCGTCGGGAAGTTGTTCCACTGTGAAATCAAACAGCGGCTCACTTATTGGCACGTTGATGTGGACGGGAGCACAGCCGTGTCTTTGGCATGACAGAAGGGCTTCGTTCACCAAACGGTTGCAATGCCAGTGTTCCTCGTTGTTCTTAGGCTCGGGCAGGCTGACGCATTTGGCAACAAAGTTGCCAAAAACAGTGGGCTGCGGCAGGGTTTGCCCGTCGAGCTGGTCAATCCAGGCTGCCGGGCGGTCGGCAGATATTATAATTAAGGGAATATGCTGATATTTAGCCTCTGCCACTGCCGGTGCAAGATTTAGCAAGGCAGAGCCTGAGGTAACGCACACTGCCACCATGCTGCCGGTGGCTTGCGATATGCCTATGGCGCAGAATCCCGCCGAGCGCTCATCGGTCACAGGATAGCATGTCATTTTGCCCATGATTTCCATTTCGTGCAGGTTGTGAACAATGGGGGCGTTGCGGCTGCCGGGGCATACCACGGCATGGCGCACTCCATGCTTTAGAAGGAGTGCTGTGAGTATGTTTATATTATCTTTGTTGCTGAACATATTTTTTATTATATACCTATTTGTTGTGCATATATTGTCCGTTTCATCGTTTCCATTTTGGTTTCTGTCTCCAGCCATTCGCTTTCTGCCTCGCTTTCCTTCAGCAGTCCTCCACCTGCGTAAAGCCGACAGTGTCCGTTGTGGATGCTCATGCAGCGCAGCGTTACATACAGGTGGGTCTCACCGTCAATGTCTACAGGTCCCATGAATCCGCTGTAGTAGCGGCGGTCTATCGATTCCACATCCTGTATGAAGCGGTAGGTCTCGTCCTTTGGAAGTCCGCAAACAGCCGGTGTGGGGTGCAGCTGTGCTATAATTTTCCCAAAATCCTTTTTGTCTTTCAGTTGAAAGGTGAAGTCGCTGCGCAGGTGAGTCACTTGTCCTGCACGTACCGAATATGGTCCTTCCTCATGACTGTTGTCGGTGTATGCGCTGATGCAGTTGGCGATGTATTGAGCCACCACCCGCTGCTCCTCAATGTTTTTGTCTGACCATTTTATGTCGCCCACCTTCATTGTTCCTGCAAGCGCCATGGTGTGGCAGTTGTGTCCGTCGTTGTCAATGAGTATCTCGGGCGTAGCGGTGAGCCATGTTCCTGTAACGGGTGTCGATACAAGGGCAATGAACAGGCGCGGATAGAGGTTGCATGCCTGCATGAACAACTGCTCTGTTGAAGTGTCGGTGGTGATGTCGGCAGTGCGTGCGAGCACAATCTTCTTGAACACGCCTTGCGACAGCTTTTCATGAAATGCTGAGAAATCTTTCATGTATGCCGCCTTGTCATTTTTTACGGTGTCGGGGTGTACAGGCTGTGAATTTCCCGTATGTTCCACCTTACTTATATATATATGCTGTGGAACGATGAGCACTAACGGGCATTCCTTGCTTATGGAAAATGGAGCCACAGCAAATCCCCTGCAGCTGCCCAAATCAGAGTAGTGTTGTAGTATCGTGGCGCTTCCCTCTATTTTTGTATATTGTTTCTGATGTGGAAAGCGGTATAGTACAAAACTGTCCATCTTGTATTGCTTATTTGTTGTCCTGTTCTGGTTCGTATGGTTTTATATCTTGTTTGTGTGTCTTGTTTGGGTCGATGATGTAGTTGGTCACCTGAACTGTTGAAATCAGCTCGCCTTCTGAGTTTTTCAGTTCCACATGCCATACATGCAGTGTGTGTCCTTTGCTCACAAGTTTGCCGTAGGCTGTTACTGTGTCGCCTTCTTTTACGGCTTTCACGTGGTTGCCGCTGACGTTTACTCCCACACAGGCACAGCCTTCACACAATGCCGTACTGCCCACACCTGCCACGTTTTCGGCAAGTGCCAGCGATGCGCCGCCGCTTAAGAAACCGAAAGGTTGGCGAGTGCGCTCGTCAACCTTTATTCGTCCTATACATGTGTCGTCATCGGGAGTGGAGAAAAACTCCATGCCCAATGCCACCGACATGTTGGGCTTATGCTCTATTATTTCCTTTATCTTGTCTATGTTCATAATTTTCAGTGTTTATTGTTTAGTGTTCAGTGTTTAATTTTTGCTGCGCAACCACAACTGAACACTAAACACTGAACACTAAACACTGTTCTAAACAAACAGCGAGTAGTCCTTCACCTCCCATGCCAGCGCGCTGGCTCCCAGCATATCGCGGTCACGGTCTTTCATCGTTGAAAGCAGTATCTTTATTTTCCCGCTGAGATTGCGGAACAGATTCCTGTTAAACGTTTCTATAGTTGGGTCAAGTAGCCAGTGAGAGGCATTTGATATGCCGCCAGTGATGATGATAGCCTCCGGGTCGAATATGCCTGCGATGTTGGCAAGCCCCAGTCCAAGATATTCGCCCGTGCGGCGGAATGTCTCTATTGCCAGTTCGTCACCTTGTTCGCAGCATCTATAAATTTCCTTCGGGTCGATGTATATCAGGTCGCGCATCAGCGATGGCTTGTCGCTCTCTGCCAAAAGTTCCTTTGCTGTTTCAATAATTCCCTTTTCGGCACAATATGCCTCAAGGCATCCCTGCTTGCCGCACCCGCATGTGCGCCCGCCAGGTACAATGGTGGTGTGTCCCAATTCTCCAGCATATCCATGCGAGCCAAGATGTGGTTTCCCTCCCGAGAAAAGTGCTGACCCTAATCCGTGCCCTAATGATATTACTAAAAAATCCTTCATGCCGTGGGCACATCCATAAATAGATTCTCCAAGTGCAGCCGCATGAGTGTCATTGCCTAATGCCACGGCAATTCCAAGGCGGTCGGACAGCATGCTTGCGAGCGGCACCACACCTTTCCAGTAAAGGTTGGGCGCATTCTCGATACATCCTGTCTTGAAGTTGCCGCTTGAACAGCTGATGCCTATTGAGCGTATTTCCTCGAAACAGTTGTTTTCTTCTATCAGTTTTGTAATTTCCTCACACAACACATCCACAAACTCGCCTATTTCATTATAACATGATGAGTTGAAGTTGTGTCTTGCGAAAATGTTGGCACGGGTGTCAATGATGGCGAGCGATGTGACGTCACGGCTTATATCAACACCAATGACCTTGGTTTTCTGTAATGTATAATCCATTTTCTTTTGTTTTATTTGCGGTAAGTGTATTATCTTATATGAATAGTGAATATGCTTTCACCTGCCATGCCAGTGCGCTTGCGCCTATTATCTCGCGCTCGCCGTTGGGCATGGTTGATATCACGAGCTTTACTTTGTTCTTGATGTTGCGGAACACATGCTGGTCGTATGACTCGCATGCCGGGTCGATGAGCCAATGACCGGCTTTCGACAGAATACCGCCTATGATTATCAGCTCAGGGTCGAACATTGTAGAGAATGTGGCAAGTCCCATGCCAAGTATGTAACCTGTACGGCGGAATGTCTCTATTGCCAGTTCATCGCCGCGTTCACAAAAATCGATAATAACATCGGGGCTTAGCTTTTCGGCATTGCGCATCAGCGACGGCTTGTCGCTCTCGTCCATTATCTCATGTGCGGTTTTCTGTATTCCCTTTACCGACACGTATGTCTCAAGACAGCCGCGCAGTCCGCATTCACACTGTCTTCCTCCGTCCTTCACACATGTATGCCCTATCTCGCCTGCAAAACCGTTGGCTCCAAGATGCTCCTTTCCGCGCACAAACATATAGCCTCCAACACCAAATCCGATGTTGAGATAAATGAACTCGTTTACGCCGTGAGCACAGCCATAGTGTGCCTCTGCAAGGGAGGCCGCATGACAGTTGTTTCCGATGGCAACGGCAATGCCGAGACGGTCGCGCAGCATGCTGGTGATGGGCACAATCCCTTTCCATGGCAGATTGTTGGCGTTTTCAATACATTCGGTCTTGAAATTTGCGTTTGAGCAACTGATGCCTATGGAACGTATATCTTCAAAGCAGTTGTTGTCAACAAGAAAGTCGGTAACAACGCTGCAAAATTTGTCTACATAATCAGATATGTCCAGATAGTCTGTGGTTGAGAATTGTGTTTCAGCAAGAATATTGGCACGGGAGTCCACGATACCAATCCTTGTTATGTCAGGATTGATGTGGGCGCCGATTACTTTTGTTTTTAGTGTTGTTTGTTCCATAAATGTATTTAGGATTGTCTTCTTAAGTAATTGGATGCAAAATTACGAAAAAAAATGAAACTGCCCAAATGTTTTGCTGTTTTTTTGCGATAAATGCCCCTCTTATTTTAAATAAAATGAAAAAAGAGTTGCTATAATGAAATTTTTTTGTAAATTTGCACCCACAAAACAAGAATACATTCAGAATATCGATATGAACGTTTTAGAACTTAGTGAACAGGAAATAGGCCGCAGACAGAGCCTTGAGGAGCTACGGAATATGGGCATTGACCCATATCCGGCAGCAGAGTATCCAACCGACGCATTTTCCACCGACATCATCGCCAGTTTCAGCGATGATGCTCCACAGCGCGAAGTGTGCATTGCCGGGCGACTGATGAGCCGCCGCGTGATGGGCAAGGCGAGCTTTGCCGAGATACAGGATTCAAAGGGCAGGGTACAGGTCTATATTTCACGCGATGAGATATGTCCTGGCGAGGACAAGGATTTGTATAATAAGGTATTCAAGAAGCTGATGGACATCGGCGACTTTATCGGCGTGAAGGGATTTGTGTTCCGTACACAGACGGGCGAGATTTCCGTACACGCCAAGGAGCTGACCATGCTCTCGAAGAGCCTTAAGCCGCTGCCTATCGTGAAATATAAGGACGGTGTGGCATACGATAAGTTTGAGGACCCGGAGTTGCGCTACCGTCAGCGGTATGTTGACTTGGTGGTGAACGACGGAGTGAAGGATATGTTCCTTAGCCGTGCCACGGTAATCCGCACTATAAGAAAGGTGCTCGATGAGGCTGGATATACTGAGGTGGAGACACCTACGCTGCAGGCTATTGCCGGCGGTGCCAGCGCACGTCCGTTCATCACCCATTTCAACGCCCTCAATGTAGACATGTACATGCGTATCGCCACGGAGCTTTATCTGAAGCGTCTTATCGTGGGCGGTTTCGAGGGTGTCTACGAGATTGGAAAGAACTTCCGCAACGAGGGTATGGACCGCAACCACAACCCTGAGTTCACCTGCATGGAACTGTATGTGCAGTACAAGGACTATAACTGGATGATGTCGTTCACAGAGAAACTGCTCGAGACTGTATGTATTGCAGTGAACGGCAAGCCTGAGCGCGAGATTGACGGCAACATCGTGAGCTTCAAGGCTCCCTACCGCCGTCTGCCTATCCTCGATGCCATCAAGGAGAAGACAGGCTACGACCTCAACGGAATGGACGAGGCTCAGATTCGCGAGGTGTGCAAGAAGCTGAACATGGAGATTGACGAAACCATGGGCAAGGGCAAGCTCATCGACGAGATATTCGGAGAGTTCTGTGAGGGTACTTACATACAGCCTACATTCATCACCGACTATCCTGTGGAGATGTCGCCGCTCACAAAGATGCACCGCTCAAAGCCGGGACTCACAGAGCGTTTTGAGCTGATGGTAAACGGCAAGGAGCTTGCCAACGCTTATTCAGAGCTTAACGACCCGATAGACCAGGAGGAGCGTTTCATAGAGCAGATGCGTCTGGCAGACAAGGGCGACGATGAGGCGATGATTATCGACCAGGATTTCCTGCGTGCCCTCCAGTACGGTATGCCTCCCACATCGGGTATCGGTATTGGTATTGACCGCCTTGTGATGCTTATGACTGGCAAGACCTATATCCAGGAGGTTCTCTTCTTCCCGCAGATGCGTCCTGAGAAGAAAGCCCCGAAGAGCAGTGTTGCCGAATGGGCTGCCGTAGGTGTGCCTGAGCAGTGGGTGCCTGTGCTCAACAAGTGCGGATATTATCTTGTGCAGGACATCAAGGAGGTGAAGGCACAGAAGCTGCAGCAGGACGTTTGCGGAGTGAACAAGAAATACAAGTTGGGCTATGACAATCCTAAGGTGGAGGAGTTCCAGCAGTGGATTGACAATGCCAATAAATGAAGAATCTTCGAAATGAAGAATGAAGAATTGGCTGCGCTGAATATAACTGTAAAGTTTGAATGGAAGAATGAAGCAATTCTTCATTCTTCATTCTT
>JAUNSB010000156.1:0-4434 GCA_030539375.1 Prevotella sp. | reverse complement strand
ATGAACCTTCATGAGAAGTGACGGTTCATCCTTGCCGAATATCCTGCGGTCTAATGCCAGAGCAAGGCTGTCCTTCGTGGCATGATCACCTTCCAGGTATGTTCCGTCCTCCCGAATCTGATACAATATGTGTAATATCGGGCTCATAAATGAGTAGCGGTTCTGTAAGGTGTTATAGCTATCATGCATTAAGGCTATGCGCTCATCGAAAATCTTATTTCTCAGCACTTGATAGTTTTCGGGCGTTTTAATATGAGCCTTCGTGATAGAATCCGTTTGCGAAAACCAGACCTGCTTTTCCAGATCATACTTCATAAACCAAACTGCCGACGTGAGCAAAGCCGCCGTCTTTGCCACGGCATACTCCAACTGCGAGAAAGAATACCGCTGGGCAAAATAGTCGGTGAACCTTACGGCATCATCTGCCACCCGTTCCATCTTTCGCCCATAGTCAATGAAGTTCATCGATTTGATATCGGCAACAGACGAGTCATAGCCGTAGGTGTCATGCGATAATGCCCGCGATTGAAGCAGACGGGAGAAGGGCGAGGGATTGCCGTTCTCGTCAGTGTATTCCATGCTTCCATTCTTGTGGATTGTAATATCTACAGTATGACCAGGAGCGACAATAAAAGGAACAGAGGTGTTCTTAAAACTGATGTTGTTAGCCAGCGGATGCTCCACCTTAAATTTGCGCTCGAAAGTGCCGTCGTCATTGACTGTCACCGCAATGGGACAAGCCTTATTTGCAAGAACGTCTGAATAATAAATGATTCCAACCCTGTCATTTGGCAGCATCTCAAACCTGCCCCTGACACAAACGCTGTCGGTGGTAAAAAAAGACTTGCGGAAATCGCTTATCGCATTTTCATCATAAGGGAAAGGCTTAATCTTCAGAGGCTTGCCGGCATCATGAATGCCATAGAACTTGAAGTTTCTCGCTCCATATCCTTCCAGAAGGTCTATGGCTTTCTGCCTGGCAGGCATAGGCTCGAAGACGAGCGTCAGCAGCGTCTCGGGCTTCTTTTCCACCGGCATCCATTGGTCCAGCGGATATTCCTTGCAATACTTTATCATGTAGCGGCGGTCACCATCGCCCCGCAGGAAGGTCTCACTTTCAAACCGTATGTTGTACTGAGGGTTTATCGCCAGCAGCTCCACCACTGTTGCCGTGTCGCTGAACGCCACAGATTTCACCCGAAAATATGACTCACTCGAATACAGCAGGGCTGGATTATTCCACACCACCGCCTTTTTTGCCCAGCCGCACACGGTTCCGAGCACAATAATTATTGTCAGTAATATTTGTCTCATAGTATCATTTAATTTGATTTATGTATCTTTATTCCTATCACGTAATAGTGGGGAGAGAGCTGCTCGATGTCGGACAGCTTGTCTGGCGTCAGCTCGTTGTCACCGCAAAAGCGGAATCCATTAAATTGCTCATCATACCAGAAACTGCCATACATGACGAGCGGAATAAATTTGTCATATTCGAATGCACTTATATTATATGGTCTGGTCACGTAGTGCATATAAGTTGTTTTGTTGGCGTTTGGGTCGAATACTGGTCGAAGTTTCATAAAGACAGGCATACTGACAGCATTCTCCATGTCAATATATGCCGTTCCGAGAGAGTCATTCTTTATAGGGGTAAAGTTCACGGTTATCTTTTTCGACACAGTGTATATTCCTTTCTCCACATCGTATGCCTCTCCTTCCGCAATAACTTCCTGACGGGTTTCCTCACTAAGTTTAGACAGCATGATTCTGTTAGGGCGGAAGATTCCCATATGTGTCCGCTCCGACTTGACTTTCCCGCATTCACACTCCCGCAGCACAAATTCGAATATACGTGTGCTGTCGCATAGCGAACTGATGTCGAACGAGAACACCTCATATTGTGCGAGATTAAGCAATTGGATGTAGTCATCCACATTTGCCTTTTGCGGTTTTACCTCATAGTTCTGTGCATGGCAGCTTATGCCCAATGCCAGCGCCATAATAAAAGTGATAATTGTTTTCATTAGTTGCTTATTTTATTGTTTTATAAAGAATATATTCGCTCAGACTACTCCAGCTTCTTTTTTATATTGTTCAGAATATAGTTAAAGTTCTCTATGTTGTGCCAATGCCCGTTGATGCGTATTACATCACCCTGCTTGTCAAGAGTCTCATAATGGGGAATGCCGTTAAACTGAAACAGTTCACGGAGCAGCACATACTCGTCTTTTGGCAGACGGAAGGTATAGTCATTCTTCAGATGCTTCTCCACATATTCATTATACACTGTTTCAGGCGACTCATAGTCACTTGTGATAAATACAAAAGCCAGCTCGGGATTTTTGCGCAGCTCCTCACGGGCAGATTCCGTTGCCTCAATATTGGCGCGGCACGGTCCACAACTTGTAGACCAGAAATCAAGGAACACATACCTGCCCTTAAACTGATTGGTTATCTTTTGCAGAACACGTGTGGCATTTGTTTGCGGCAGTTTGTATGTAAAGTCCCTTGTGTCAAGATAATGCTGGTACATTCTGTCTGCCTTTACCAGAAAGAAGGAATCTGTAAGCTCTGACTTGGCGAGAAGATAATCGCTGTACACATCCTTCTCGTTATCCGCCTTTTCCTTTTCAGTAATTTCGGAAGATAAGCTGAAATTCTGCCCAGTTTCAATCCGCTGCTGCAATTTGTTCAGCAAATGAACCTTCATGAGAAGTGACGGTTCATCCTTGCCGAATATCCTGCGGTCTAATACCAGAGCAAGGCTGTCCTTCGTGGCATGATCACCTTCCAGGTATGTTCCATCCTCCAGAATATGATACCAGGTGTGTAACATCGGAGTCATAAACGAGTAACGGTTCTGGAAAGTATCATAGTTGTCAAGCATTAAGGCCATACGCTCATCGAAAATCTTATTCCTCAACACCCTGAAATTTTCGGGCGTATTGATGTGAGCCTTCGTGATAGAATCTATTTGAGAAAACTGAAAGCGCTTTTCCATATCATACTCCATAAACCAACGTGCCGCCGTAATCAAAACCGACGTCTTTGCCACGGCATACTCCAACTGCGAGAACGAATATCTCTGAGCAAAATAGTCGGTGAGCCTTACGGCATCATCTGCCACCCGTTCCATCTTTTGACCATAGTCAATGAAGTTCATCGAATTGACATCGGCAACAAACGAGCTGTAGCCGTAGGTGTCATGCGATAACGTCTGCGACTGAAGCAGACGGGAAAATGGCGAGGGATTGCCGTTCTCGTCTGTGTATTCCATGCTTCCATTCTTGCGGATTGTAATATCCACAGTATGACCGGGAGCGACAATAAAAGGAACGATGGTGTTCTTAAAACAGATGTTATCAGCCAGCGGATGCTCCACCTTAAATTTGCGTTCGAAAGTACCGTCGTCATTGACTGTCACCGCAATGGGACAAGCCTTATTTGCAAGAACGTCTGAATAATAAATGATTCCAACCCTGTCATTTGGCAGCATCTCAAACCTGCCCCTGACACAAACGCTGTCGGTGGTAAAAAAAGACTTGCGGAAATCGCTTATCGCATTTTCATCATAAGGGAAAGGCTTAATCTTCAGAGGCTTGCCGGCATCATGAATGCCATAGAACTTGAAGTTTCTCGCTCCATATCCTTCCAGAAGGTCTATGGCTTTCTGCCTGGCAGGCATAGGCTCGAAGACGAGCGTCAGCAGCGTCTCGGGCTTCTTTTCCACCGGCATCCATTGGTCCAGCGGATATTCCTTGCAATACTTTATCATGTAGCGGCGGTCACCATCGCCCCGCAGGAAGGTCTCACTTTCAAACCGTATGTTGTACTGAGGGTTTATCGCCAGCAGCTCCACCACTGTTGCCGTGTCGCTGAACGCCACAGATTTCACCCGAAAATATGACTCACTCGAATACAGCAGGGCTGGATTATTCCACACCACCGCCTTTTTTGCCCAGCCGCACACGGTCCCGAGCACAATAATTAACGTTAATAATGTTTGCTTCATCGTTGTTTATTAAAATTGGTATACTACAAAACTACTGCACACTTGCATTCTGCGCACAAAGGTAAGAATAAAATCTGAGAAACTCACTATTTTTGGAAAATATTTTCAATCACGGAGCCAAATAATTTATATAAACGGTTCTGCGCCACTTTAGGCAGAATCTACTTCTTATTCATACGCATGGACAATATGTTCCATCACTAGTGTCCACTAAAAACGAGCAAAAATCGTTGTAAATGGTTGATATAAGAAAAAATACGAGCAAAAATTGACTCTATGGGTTAGAAATGACTATCTTTGCAGAAAATTACAATCTGTAAGTTATTTTAGACTCATGAATCAAGGTACGTATATATTCAGTCAAGAATGTATTTTGGTGGAGTAAACTTCACCATGACAAAGGCGGTGTAAAGATGCAT
>JAUNSB010000057.1:1519-26929 GCA_030539375.1 Prevotella sp. | reverse complement strand
CAATGAAGAATTATTCGTTGGCGCAGTATCCCGGCAGCTGTAATTTATAATTTAAATTCGTAATAACAATTCGTAATCGTAATTTATAATAATCAATTAATAATTCTATAATTCATAATCGCAGCGTAGCGAGAACAATTCGTAATTCAAAATTCGTAATTCGTAATTAAAAAGATATGGGAAATTTAGTAGCTATAGTGGGACGCCCAAATGTTGGCAAATCCACACTTTTTAACCGACTGACCAAGACTCGCCACGCCATTGTGAGCGATGAGGCTGGCACCACACGTGACCGCCAGTATGGCAAGTGTGAGTGGAACGGCAAGGAGTTCTCGGTGGTTGACACCGGCGGATGGGTGGTGAACTCCGATGATATATTTGAGGAAGAGATACGCAAGCAGGTAATCATTGCCACAGAGGAGGCTGACCTTGTGCTGTTTCTTGTGGACGTGATGAATGGAGTGACCGACCTTGACTCGGATGTGGCACAGATTCTGCGCCGCACCAAACTGCCGGTGATTCTTGTGGCAAACAAGACCGACAACAATGAACAGCAGTATTATGCCGCCGAGTTCTATAAACTGGGATTGGGTGAGCCGTTCTGCGTGAGCGCTGCCACTGGTAGCGGCACAGGCGATTTGCTTGACGTTGTGCTGTCGAAACTTGATGCCGTGGAGCAGGACGATGTTGAGGACGGCACACCGCGTTTTGCCGTGGTCGGTCGTCCTAATGCAGGCAAGAGCAGCATCATCAATGCTTTTATCGGCGAGGACCGCAACATTGTGACCGAGATTGCCGGAACCACCCGCGACAGCATATACACCAAGTACGACAAGTTTGGATTTGATTTCTATCTCGTTGACACTGCCGGCATACGTCGCAAAAACAAGGTGAGCGAGAATCTGGAATTCTACAGTGTGATGCGTTCTATCCGTGCCATCGAAAACTCCGACGTGTGCATCCTTATGATTGATGCCACACGAGGCATTGAGGCTCAGGACATGAACATCTTCCAGCTGATACAGAAGAACAACAAGTCGCTGGTGGTGGTTGTAAACAAATGGGACCTTGTGGAGAATAAGACCCAGGAGGCAATAAAGACTTTCGAGAATGCCATACGCAGCCGCATGGCACCATTCGTGGATTTTCCAATCATCTTTGCATCGGCGCTCACCAAGCAGCGCATATTCAAGGTGCTTGAGACTGCCAAGCAGGTGTATCTCAACCGCACGATAAAGATTGGAACCACCAGGCTCAATGAGACTATGCTGCCGCTTGTGGAGGCTTATCCACCACCATCGGTAAAAGGCAAGTTCATTAAGATTAAATATTGTTCGCAGTTGCCAAACACACAAATACCCTCGTTTGTGTTCTACGCCAATCTGCCACAGTACGTAAAGGAGCCTTACAGGCGTTTTCTCGAAAACAAGATACGCGAGAACTGGACGCTCACGGGCTGCCCGATAAATGTGTTTATTAGGCAGAAATAATGCGTTTATTAATAAAGACGGCATTCCTTGCCGCAATAGTCTTTGCCGCGGCAGGCTGCAAACGTGCTCAGGGTCCCACTCCCGAACAGTTGGCAGCGCTTGCGGCAAAAGGCTATTACCAGCATCTGCAGCAGGGCGATATAGAGCACTATCTTGAGGGCACCCTTGGCTATGACAGCATGCCCGAAGGTTTTAAGAACGAGCAGCGTGCCAACATCAAGATGTTTTTGGCGCAGCAAAAAGAGGCGCATGGCGGCATAGCTTCGGTGGATGTGAGCAATGCCACTGCCGACACTATACAGAAGGTGGTATATGCTCTGCTCAACATACAGTTTGCCGACAGCACAAAAGAGGAGATTTGCGTGCCGATGGTGTCAAGGGACGGCAAATGGATAATGAAGTAAAGACAGGATAACGACACATTAATTATATATAGTATGATTAGGCAATGTAGTATTTTATTCGGCTGCATGGCTGTGGGCGAGCTTATCGTTTGGCTCACAGGTTTACGGCTGCCGTCGAGCATCATCGGAATGTTGCTGCTCACTCTTCTGCTAAAGCTTGGATGGATAAAGCTGGAGTGGGTGAAGGGGCTTACCGACTTTCTTATAGCCAACCTCGGATTTTTCTTTGTGCCGCCGGGAGTGGCGCTCATGCTTTATTTCGACATCATTCAGGCACAGCTGTTGCCCATTGTTACCGCTACTGTGGTGAGCACAGTCATTGTGCTTGTGGTCACTGGACAGGTGCATCAGATTGTGCGCCGTCACATGCCGTCATCGGCGAAAAAGAGTAAGGATAAAGACGACACGGATATTTAATGTCTAAATAATAACAGAAACAACACACATAAAAATAAAAACAATGGAATTTCTCAGTAATCAATATTTTCTTATAGCCCTTACCTTCGGACTGTTTTTTCTTGCGAAACTGCTGCAGAAGCGCACGGCAATTATTGCGCTCAACCCCATTCTGATAACCATCGCCCTGCTGATATGTTTCCTCGAAGTAACTGATATTCCATACGAAACCTACCAGAAGGGTGGGGCGATGATTGAGTTTTGGCTTAAGCCAGCCGTGGTGGCACTGGGTGTACCGCTCTACCAGCAGCTGGAGCAGATAAAGAAGCAGCTTGTGCCAATACTTATCTCGCAGCTTGTGGGCTGCACTGTCGGCATTGTCAGTGTTGTCCTGATAGCCAAGTATATGGGAGCCACCCCCGATGTGGTGATTTCACTTGCACCGAAATCTGTCACCACACCTATTGCCATGGAGGTGACGTCAAGTCTCAATGGCATACCCTCGCTTACTGCTGCCGTGGTGGTGTGTGTGGGACTTATCGGAGCCCTTATGGGATTCAAGATGCTCAGCATCGGTCATGTGAAAAGTCCCATAGCACAAGGACTGTCAATGGGCACAGCCTCTCATGCCGTTGGCACTTCAGCCGTGATGGAGCGCAGCGTGAAATGTGGGGCATACGCCAGTCTGGGACTTACACTCAACGGTATTCTTACTGCCATTCTCACCCCGTATATCCTGCAATGGATGGGAATAATTTAGTTGCCCCAATGCGTTTGTGTAATTTATGTTAAAATTTAAATTATTTTTTGAAGTTTCTGATTTTTTTGTTACTTTTGCAAACCAAATAACAGTTGTTAAACTGTATAAACTACGATATAGACCAGAAAAACCTTTTAAAATAAAGGGAATAAATACAAAACTAACAGTATAAACAAATATAATTTTGACCATGAATGTGAAACTACAATTATCGGCTATATTTGCCGTGATGTTGCTTTTCGGCAATGGGGGGGGCAAATGCCCAACAAGTTGCGCTGAAGACTAATTTGCTCTACGACGCAGCCACCACTCCAAATGTCGGTTTGGAAATAGGTGTTGGCAAGAAACATTCTATGCAGGTGTTCTATGGCCTTAATCCATGGAAGTTCGGTCATGGTGACGACCGCAAGTATCTCAAACACTGGCTGGTAAATCCTGAATACCGCTATTGGTTCTGTCACCGCTTCAACGGCTCTTTTATTGGCATTCATGCATTGGGCGGCGAGTACAACGCCACCAATATCAAGATGCCCTTTGGATGGTGGAAAGACCTTCAGGACCATCGTTTCGAGGGTTGGTATGCTGGCGGCGGTATCAGCTATGGCTATCAGAAAGTGTTGTCTCGCCATTGGAACATCGAGGCTGCCATAGGTGTGGGCGCGGCATATATTGAGTATGACAAATTTAAGTGCGGCACCTGCGGCAATAAGGTGGACGACGGACACAAAATTTATGTCGGTCCCACAAAGCTGGCGCTCTCGCTGATGTATCTGTTCTAATAACTTAACACTCAACACTGAACATTGAACACTGATAACTGAACATTGAACACTTAACACTCAACACTATTATGAAGCGCTATATATTGACATCTGTACTTGCAGCCGTCGCCTTTGTTTTGACCGGTGCGCAGAAAACCATAACCTTTGTTGGAGAGAAAGCTGGAGGCAACCGCCTTATTGTGGACGGCTACAAGGTGGAACGCACACAGCAGAAGACCATCGTCACTATGAACTTCGTGCTCGACTCCATGCGCGTGGCTTCCAACCGCTATCGTGCCTTCACGCCAGTAATCCGCTCTAAGGACGGACAGCACACCCAGCGTCTGAAGACTTTCATTGCCACGGGACGCACACAGAAAATTGTGTTCGACCGCGACGGTATAGACCCGCTATATGCTGACAACTGTGAGACTCTTCGCCGTTACAACGATCGTCCGCAGACTTATGCCTACACCGAGACTGTAGACCAGCAGCCGTGGCACAAGGGAGCCGATGTGCTGGTGGAGTGCGACCTTTGCGGCTGTGGCGACACTCTACGCTCACAGCGGGAACTGCTTGGCACGCTCATGCCGCCCGACCCTATATATAATATTGTGGACATGGTGCCTGACACCTACAAGGCGCCGCGCAGTCTGCACGGCACGGCATACATCACCTTCGTGGTGAACCGTTGGGAGATGAAGCCCGACTATATGGATAACCGCCGCGAGTTGCGCAAGATTACCGATACGCTCGACATTATGGTGGCAGATAAGCACATACATGTGGACCGCATACAGATTCACGGCTGGGCGTCGCCCGAGAGTCCTTACGACCATAACCGTATGCTTGCCACCAACCGCGCCAAGTCGCTCACCGACTATGTGCGCCACCAGTATTCATTGCCCTCAAGCGTGTTTGCCAAGGCTGAGGCTACACCTGAGAACTGGATAGGACTGCGCGAGGCTGTGGTGGGTCTCTCTGAGGACGTACTGCCCAACAAGGCTGCCGTTCTCGCCATCATCGATGACTCTACTCTTGACCCCGACCCGAAGGAGTGGCGCATAAAGCTGCGCTATCCCGATGACTACCGCTATCTCTTGAAGAACGTCTATCCGTCATTGCGCCGTTCGGATTACGAGATACGTTTCCGCATAGATGAGTTCACCACTGCCGAGGCTGCGGAGATTATCAAGACCAAGCCACAGCAGCTCTCACTCTATGAGATGTGGAACGTGGCGCATACCTTTGAGCCTTACAGCGACGACTACAACCGTGTGATGCAGATAGCTGCAAATGTCTATCCCGACTCCACTGCCGCAATCATCAACCTTGCTAACGTGGCTCTGCGGCAGAAGGACACCCTCAAGGCTGAGACCCTGCTCATGCGTGCAGGCGACAGTGCCGAGGCAGAGAATGCCCGTGCCGTGCTCTACATGCAGTTGCAGCGCTGGGACGAGGCCGAGGCAGCACTCGCCCGTGCCGAGAAGCTGGGCATGGACGTGAGTGTGAACCGCAACACCATAAAGGAGCAGCGATGACTGGTTCACATAAATCTGTGAGTGAATAACAAAATATACAAAATCATTAAATAAATAACAGCTATGAAAAAATTAAAACTTTTATCTTTTGCGGCTGCGGGAATGCTGTTTGCCGCATGTTCATCAAATGATGTGGTGGACAATGGTAATGGTGGAGAAAAAGATGGTAAGGGATTCATTTCCGTAACCATTAATCTTCCTACAACGCCGTCTACACGTGCCCTTAACGACAATTATGATGATGGTGATCCTGGTGAATACGTGGTGAATAATGCCATGCTGCTTCTCTTCCATGGCTCGTCAGAGGCTGATGCAACATTCTATTATGCAAATGATTTAACTTTGCCCATAGTTAAAGATGAGGATAATGATAATATTACAACAAGTTATCAGTCGGTGGCACAGGTTGATGATACTTATACAAAAGATTTGTGGGCGCTTGTACTGATTAACTATAATAAAGTATTTACATTAAGCGATTTGACAATAGATGCTAATAAAGCGGGTGCAACTGGTAAGTATAAACTCGAATCAGGTACGACAACAATCTCAGATTTGCAGACTGCAATTACTGAACTTCCATTGCAGGCAAAGGATAACTTCTTTATGACAAATGCAGTATTGTCTAACGTGTCAGGTGGAAATGCTTCAGCAGCACCTGCGAAGTCAAACCTTAACGTGTTGGTCAAGTTGGCAGACGACTGTATTAAGGATACTGAGGCAGAGGCAAAAAATAATCCTGCAGGTTCTATTTTTGTGGAGCGCGCTGTGGCAAAGGCTACTTTAAGGATTGGCAAAGATGCTTGTAATGAAATTGATGGACTTGAGATCGAACCAAATAGTATAGAATGGTGTTTGGACAATATGGAGTCAACCTCTTATCTTGTGCGAAATATGGGAGAGGCTGAATATATGGGCTATTCTTCAGAGGCTTTCGCAACTCCAAACTATCGTTTTGCCGGTCACGTAAAGCTGGGTACAACTCCAATACAGCCAGAGGTTGATTATTATCGTACTTATTGGTGTGTTGACCCGCAGTATTCTGACAATGTGAGTGCCGCAAAAATGAGGAGAGGCTCAGATTCTTATGTAGGTTTAAATACGCCGCAATATTGTCATGAAAATACTTTTGATGTGGCACATCAAACTTATCGCAACACAACGCGCGCAATTATAAAAGTGCAAACAACAAGTAAAGATGATTTTTATACAGTGAACGGTGCTAATAAAAAGTACACATTGGACGATGCTCAAACTTATTTACAAAAAGCGTTTATTGAAGATGCAGGCTTGAAGGCGACAATTGAGAAAAATCTAAAGTCGGGTATAGATCCTGTAAAACTGATTGCAGAGTCATTTACTTGGGATTGGAATATTGATGAGTCTACAGGTAAATATACTATAGACGGCAGCAATACAAAGATTAGTAACAGTTTGGCAACAAACCTTAAAGATGGTTTTGATGCAACCGAAATAAATAACGCTATTGCAGGTGCTGCTGCAACTGCCAATAATTATGTTGAGGTGTTGAAATATACGAAGGGTGTGATGTATTATGAGGCACGTTTTATGCACTTTGCCAGCAACATTAATACTGAAGACCTTGCTCCATGGAACACATGGGAAACAACAAAGCCTGCAGTGGGGGGCGTGACAGAAGCTTACCCTGCTAACACTAAAGGCGTGGAGAACAACTATCTTGGCCGTTATGGTATGGTGCGTAACAACTGGTATGATGTTGAAATTACTAAATTCGGTCATATAGGCTCGCCTGTTGAACCTGGAGCCGTTGTTACACCTGAAGGTGGCGATGACACACCAGATGATAATGTGAACAGTAAGTATATCTCGGTGAAAATAAATGTCCTCTCTTGGGCTAAGCGTATTCAGGGCTGGATCTTCTGATGACATTATTTACCGAAACTTACAAAGGATAAAGAATACATTAATTATATATAGAATATAAACAATTTGCGACAATGAACGTTAGAAACATCATACGGAAGAGTTTACAGATGATTATGGTTGCGGCTGTGCTGAGCAGTTGCGACATGATGACGGAAGACTTGAGCGACTGCCCGACTGGGCTGTATGTCAACTTTGTATATGACTACAACATACAGCGTGCCGACATGTTTAAGGATCATGTCGGGGCGGTGACGCTCTACGTGTTTGATGAATCCGACAAGCTTGTCGTACAGCGGACTGTGATCGGAAGCCAGCTCTCGGGATATGGATACAACATTCATTTCACCGAACAGGAGCTGGCGCCCGGTCACACCTACCGCCTCTCGGCAGTGGCGCTGCAAAAGGACTGGAACACAGCTTTGCAGACACCGGGAGCAAAATACCGCCACACTGAGCTTGCCGCAGGTGACAACCGAAACAAGCTGACAATAAGCCTTGACCGCAAGGTTTCAGCAAAGTCACCTTACTATGATGTGTCGGCAGAAGCTCCGCTCGACACTCTGTGGCATACGCTGATTACGACACAGGCTTCGGCTGCCGAACAGCCAACAGCCACCCGCTACCATCTGGGTAGGGACGGCAGTGTGCAGACTAATGCCCAGGAGACTTTCACGCTTACCGGCGGTGAGCCTACATACGCCACGGTGAGCCTGATACGCTACACAAAGCATCTCAACATATCGCTGCGAGAGCTTGACAAGCCCGAGAGTGTGAACCACGACGACTACGAGGTGTTCATTCTCGATGCCAACGGGGATGCTGACTATAAGAACGAAATGATTACGCCCACCGACTCGTTGGTATATAGACCATACGCACAGTGGACTACAACCTTCGATGCGGGAGGAACAACGGGAGTGGAGCGATCGGCTCACTACGACCTGATGTTCAACCGCCTGACCTATAACGCCGATGTTGACAAGAACGCGGTGCTCTGCATACGCAAGAAGTCAACGGGTGAGAATGTCGCTACGATAAACCTGCCCTATATCCTCAGCGAGGGACGCACGGCATACGAGATATACAGCTATCAGCCGCAGGAATATCTTGACCGCGAGTACGACTACCGTCTGGAGTTCTTCCTCCGTGGCGACCGCTGGCAATACCTTAGCGTGTGCATCGACGTGCTGTCGTGGGCAAAGAGAATACAATACGTGGAACTTTAAGTTAATTCATAATTCATAATTGACTTTGTAGAACTTCGTTTTATGATGCATAATTCAAATATAATACATAGAATCACGTCTTTGGGGACGGTCATACTGCTGCTGACTGTCGCACCGATGCTCACTGCCTGCCAGATGAGCGACGGTGAGGAGTGTCCGCAAGAACCGTCTGTGGATGTGAGGCAATATATAAACTTGTCTGTGACAGTGAGTGGCGGGCATTCTGCAACTCGTGCTGGTAATCAGCCTGCCGCAGGTGAGAACGGTGACGGACGTGAGGCGGGACTGGAGCGTGAGAACGAAGTTAGCGGTATCACCGTGATTCTTTATCAGGATGATAAAGGCATAAATACTGCAAAAGATCCAACTATTGACTTTGTGGATTATTATGAGACAACCCTTGTAAGCCGTGAAACTCCCGGCAGCCAGTATATTGACAAGACTGATGAGGCTGTCTATACCACAGGTGACCGGCTTGTGTCTGGGACTACATTCGACCCCGAGAAAACATATCATGCCATAATTGTGGCAAACAAGGACCTTACAGAAACAATCACAGCCGGCTCATCAACTCTAAATGTTGTGCGCAACATGGTGATGCGTGATAAACTATATGAAGGAACCACGGCAAATATCGCCACCAACTTTATCATGTCTTCGGAAGCAGACAGCGAGATTTCACTTGCAAAAGCTTATGTTGACAAAACAGTTCCCCAAAAGATAGTTTATAGATATAAGGATATACGCATAGAGCGCCTTGCCGCACGCATAGACTTCTGGGCGGTAAACGGCACATATAATGCAGATAAAAATGGCTATGAATATAAGGTATATGATGGTGATAATACCACTGATGACTGTTTTGTTGTGACAGGCATCATGCCGTTCAATCTGAATCACTACGATACAAACAATGGTGGCGAATATCTCTTAAAGCGTCTTACTTACAAGATCGATGATGGCTTCACTCCAAGCTGGCTTGTTGATGAGACTGGCTCAAACTATGTCGTTGACCCTGCCACTACAACAAAAGGAGGTGGTGAGCTTACTTATTTCCAGAATAAGTTGCTGGATATAAAACCGGCAGAGACTATTGCCATTAATACTAATCCTTTCTATCGGAGTGCTGCAGACCTTTACGCCGCTTTGACATCAAATGGCGGTATTGCTTCTTTTGAAGACAGCGGTAAGAAAGGTGACAACCTTATCATTGCCTATTCTTTCGAAAACACTCTTTGGAATGCATCGTTGCTGTATAATTACGCTACGGGGCTTGCCATTGAGGGTGATTATTATGTAGGTGGAACGGGAGAGCCACAGCACCGCATTTACTATGGTTATCTGCGTCATAACGGTTCGTCTGCCTCTGCCTATCATGCCATGCTTGGTGCGGAACTTGTTGCAACAGAGAAGGCTACTTCTGCCAATGCCATGGAGTTTGGCATTGTTCGCAACAATATCTACAGGGTGTACATCTCGAAGATAAACAAGGAGGTGACGGGATCATCTTCCATCACACTCAACATAAAGGTGAAGAAATGGGATGTGTTCACGCACAAACCAATATACATGTAAAAAATAATGACTGCTATGAGTAAGATACGATATATATACTACAATGTTGCACTTATTGCCTTAATGATGCTTTTGGCTGCATGCTCGTCCAACGATGATGTTGTGACTGATGGTCCCGATGCTCCTAATGACGGAATGTCAAAGGTGACACTGCGGATAGGTACTGCCGATAGCAGAGGTAGTAGTACCCGTGCCACATGGCAGGATAATAATGCCACCAATGATGAGATGATGAACATCTGGGTGGTGGTGATAGCTGATGCAAGTAACAAAGCGGAAAAGGTGTTTGCATGCAAACCTTCAGCTGAGGCAGAACGTGAAATAGATGTAGTGGCTGAAGACATAGAGTTGCCAAACGGCACTCATCATCTTTATTCCTTTGCTAATATGTCAGTGGTTAAGGTGAAGGAATTGCTGGGGATAACAACACTCACAATGGATGAGCCGTCAAATGATGGCGTTGTTGTGGAGGCTACGGAGGTAAGTGGAACAATCAATGTCGACAATGTGTCGGTGGCTGTTGCTGGCAATAACTTTAAAACGGGTGTTGATAATGGTTTCGGCTCAACAGGTATTCCAATGAGCAATAAGCAGACATTTACCATTACAGGAAATGTGACGAAGGACCTTATTGTTGTCCGTATGCTGGCAAAGATGAAGTTGGATATAACCAATAAGACGGGGGCAAATGTGATTCTTAAGAACATTGCCATCAGTAATATAACGGACAATCCCAAGGACGGGGAAACTAACCTCAAACTGCTGCCGAACCTGACAGAAGGAGCTGATGACATGAATTATTATCATGGTGATATACAGCCAAATCTCAGCAGTGATGCCACAACAGGTGTGTTTAGTCCTGCTTTAACTGAGGAACAAACGATTGGAAATGATGAAAAAAAATCAATAACTTTTTATATAAACGAGAGTGCCGAACCAAAGAATAACGAAAAACTTTTTGAACTTACTCTTACTTTCAATAACGGAGAATACCGTTATTCTGTGATAGATAACAGTAATGCTGAATCCGATGATACGGGCAAATGGAATTACATAGCTCGCAACGATTACCGCATAATACCTATAACTCTTGATGATTATAAGCTGGAGCTTGTCCCGTATGACTTCCCGCCTATAGGCGTGTTGCCTGTATCGGTAAGAACTCTTGATGAAAGCAAAAATCTATATGAGATGATTTTCCATGACTACGGTCATTTCCATCTTGTGCCGAAGGTTACTAAAATGTCGGATAACAGTTCTGTTCCGTATAATGCTGGTGGAACAGATGGCGCATATTGGACGCTGAATACCGATTGGGCTAACTCTTGGCTCACATACGACACATTTGGTGGAACTCTTTCCACGGATGGCAATCCCGGTGGTTTTTATGTCGTGGAGACTACTCCCTCCACTGTTGACGGTTCAGAGAACGGTGGCATTCCTGTGCTCGACACCCAGACCACATGGAATGGTTTCTCACCCTTTATCTTTGGAAACATTGCCAAGCCAAGCAGTGACGGTGAAAAGAGTGTATACCATGAGTTTAAAGTAAAACTTCATACACCCACTTACGAGCGGTATATGATTTACCGCTTCAATATGGTGCTTTCTGCCGACAGAATGCTGTCGCCTGTCAAGCGTAATGCGCTTCCGCGCCGTCCGCATTGATTACTGAAAAAACGACAAATAACATAACGGGGCTGCAAAGCCATGGATTCGATCTTTGACATGTTGATTTCACATAAAGACTGGGTTGGCATACTGTGGTGCTCCTCTAATTTTATGTGAATAAACAAGAAGCATCAGCGTATGTTTCCCCGGCATCAGCATGCCGGGGATTGTTGTTGTAATAAAAGAAACTGTAAAATAAAAACGATATAAAACTATGATAAAGTCAATAACTATGATGAAGTCAAGACGTTATAACATAATGGGATATGCCATTACACATGTCCTCCAATTCATATCATGCCCGACAGACATCGTCCGCCGGGCTGCACTTGTGTTTTCGCTGATGATTTTTGCTTGGGGAAGTGTGCATGCGGAAGAGATAGAACTTACAGAATTGACTTATCCTATAAAAAGCGAACAATCTATATCTGAAACTGCTTTTAATGATGTAAAAGCAGGTTCTTATCTTTGTGTTTACATGGCAGATAATTCGAGCCGTATATATATAGCAAGTAAAAACTCTTATAATAATTTATGGGAAGGAGATTATGGTGGATATTTCCAACAATCTTCGACATATTTTAACCAACAAAAAAAATGTTTCATTTTTGAGTTGACAAGTGAACGTCTTAATTATATAACGTTGGATGAAGGACTTAGAATAAGCTCAGACTGGGGAGATGTTGGTATTTCTAAAGTGACAATTTTAATACCAGATGATTTTGTAGGAACTTTTAATGGTGAACCAATATTGCAAAGTATAGCAATTAGCCGAACTGAGACTAATTATTCTTTTGATTTCTCTGAGGTTTTGCAAACCTATTCTAATGTAAAATATGCTCGTTTCTATCTTACAGATGGAATAGAACAGGTTGATTTGGTCGGTGATAAAAAAATTACTATTGCGAATGGCAAAGTCACAGATGTTTCTAATCGTGGTGTTTATGTTTACACAGGTTCAACTCTTACAGATGATGTATTGAAAGGTACATTGACTTTACCTGCTGGTGAATTCTATAACTATCAGCTTGTGGCTGTATTTTCTACAAATGACCCTCAAGAACAAAATGATGGCGTTGTAACAAAAGAACCTGCAGTGTTGCAGGCAAAATACGCTGTAAACTTTACAGTTCCTGTAACCGTAATTGACAAATACATAAAGTGGACTAACGACAAATATAATTTTGATGTATCTGATTTGCCAGAACAGTTAGGGGCAACCATTGAGGAAATGAAAAACAAATATTCTATTAAATGGTATGTGCTAAATGAAAAATCGGAAAAAATAACAAATATATCTGGTAATAATTATAGTGATGGTTCTTGGCATATTTATGGCTCTTCCAGTGGACAAATATATCCGTTTAAACAAATCCAGAATGAAATATGTTTGGATGAAAGTTCTACTGACTGGAGTAATAATTTGCTTGATTTAAATGATTTGTGGAACAATTTTTCTTATATTGTTCGTAATCCACAGATCTCTTGCCCGTCAAATACTTTTGAAAGTTATAAGGACTACACTGTAGTTTGTGAGGCTGAGATACCAACGGCAAAGGTTAAATACATTTTCCATTTCACAAAAGACGGTTTTGAACCTGATGATTTTGCCGGTGATGTGAGTGAAGATTTAACAGAACAAAGGTCACATGGTGTTATTGCTGCAGCAGAGGAAACCACATTGGATTTTTCAACGGAGTTTCAAGATGTAAAATATGCACGGTTCTATCTTATGGCGGCAGACGGAGCCATGTATGACAGTAGTGCTGACGCTATAGAGGTAGCGGGTGGTAAAGCAACAGATAAGTCAAAGAGAGGTAAATATGTATATAACTCAGGTGAAATATTGACATCTGATAATCTGAAAATAAAAGTAAAACTTCCTGCAGGGAAATTTTATGACTATAAACTTGTTGCGCTGTTATCTGATAAAACAGCGGACGTTGACGCAGAAGGAAATGTAACGCATGATGCCGAAATAACGAAAAAACTGGTCTATACATTCACAAGAGCATTTGTGTTTGTACATAGCAAAGGAGCATCGGGCCGTGATTATATAACATCGAAGGATGACAATAGAATAAAAGGCACAGTGCAACAATATATGTGGAAAGGAGACTGCTATGACAATAAAATACAGGATGGAACTAAGTTTGATGCTATAGACGGAACTGTAGAAGAAGCCAGCAGCGACATTCGCCAGGGGGTGCATACTGTGGAATATGACGTATATGTTGATCCGTCAAGTCCAGAGCAGAAAATTTTATATTTGCCTTTTGAGGATTATGATTCAGGCAAAAACGGTAATTCTTTGGAACCTTATGCTTATATCCGCTGGTATGACTGGGAGACAGATAAAAACAATAGTAGTATAACTAATATAGGTACAGACCTTAATGAATTAATTGATGCTGATAATGGTGAAAGCCGTGGATGGTTTGTTTTAAATACAGGAAATATCTCAAAAATGCCGACACATGAAAAAGTGGGCGTTACATTTAATGCTAAAGATTTTGGTGAGGACGATTGTGTTACTATAGCCTGTGATGTAAGTAAGTATAATGACGGTATCATGGGTAGTGGTGATGACGTCTATATGCTGCATGAGCCGACATTAAGCACACGCTATATCTTTACTATTCGTCATGCAAAAGTAATAGCAGACAAGATAAAGGAAGGAAAGGTAAAGCTGGAGGCTGCTGGTGCTGACATGTTTGAACTGGCTGAGGATAACGGACGTTTTTGTGTTTCGGTAAAAGATGAGAATACAAACTTCTCAGTCCGTGCAAATTTGGGCAGATTGTCATATTATTACATTGAATCAGGTTCTGGTTTTGAGGAATGTACACATATGACATGGATACCATATTATGAAGACGAACATGGTTTGTGGAAATATTGTGGGCAGTGGGCAGGTTCAAAAGATGGTACGCTTACGGGGGCAAGTGGTAAGCCACGTATCCATTCATTCAAAATAAGCTCCTTGAAAGGATACTATGAACCAGTAGGTTTCGTAGCAGACAAAAAGGAGATAACGGTGACTTATGGCTCACGTGTTCACATGGTTGGAATGATGAACGGCAAGGAACCTGCTGTACATTATGAAATGAATTTTATAAATGCCCCAGCATATTGGAGTGGTAATATTCCTGATGAGCGCAGGGCTGCATTTCTGAAGGAGAAGATGGATCTGCAGGCTTCTTTGGATTTTGATGGCCCGTTTAGGGACAGCTACGGTTCTTTATCAACAGAACTTACGTCACAAACAGAAAATCATACATATATGCCGTTTGAGTTGGAAGAGGTGATGTATGGCTTTTGCTATCCGCAACTGAATAAATACCGTACAACTATCAATGGTGATATCTGTGGCATCTCGCCTATTCATGGTGATTATATATTGCTGAGGACTATGAATAAGGATGGTGTCTCGAGATCGGAGACTGATTATATTGACGGGCGATATAAATGGTGGAAGGGTGATACTGAACTGCAAGACTATACTTATAGATTTGGTGGAGAAAACAAGGGAAAATATGGTGGATTTCTTTATGTTGACGCCTCTGATGAAGCGAGAACAATAGCAAAGCTTAAATTCAAGGCTGATTTGTGCTCTGGATCAGAACTTTGTTATACTGCCGTTGTAGCTGATATGACAGGTGGAAACACGAAACCGAGACTTATGACTTCGGTGTATGCTATTGGTGCCGATGGACAAAGAAAACAGGTGGTGTCGTTCCTTTCGTGTGAGTTATCATCAGCCGCAGAAGGTGAGTATAAGGCAGGCATGTGGTATCAGGTGTATGGCAAGATTGCGGTGCCTGGCAATATTGATTTGTCAGACTATGAGGACTATGAGGTGTATATAGACAACTATGCAGATAACACCAATGGTGCCGACTATTGTGTAGATCAGATAATGTTCTATACAAAGAATGCAAAGGTGAATGTGTATCAGAAAGCGGCAAACTGTGATGATAATAGCTTGTTGTTGAACATGTATGTTGACAGAGATGCGATTAAGACCCTTGAGAATGGAACAAAAATATTCTGGCGTATTTGTGATGAGGATGGTGTACCTATGCCTGCATCTGCGGGACTATATAATAATGGTGATAAAGCGTATGGGGAGACAACGATTGCTGACGTTCCTGAAACTGTACCCAATTTAAATGGTTTTACAGCTGAAAGCGGCTACTTTGTAGATAACAGTGGAAAGATGTATTTCTCTTTGGCAAATAAAGGGTTTGCCTTGGAGGCTGGACACCAGTATTACATATCTGTGTATGCTTTAGGCTCTGACCCAGAAAAAGCTTATGGTGATGATTTGTGGGGAAACAGTAAGGTAAAGTGTACGATATTTAGTCCTGTATTCTATCCATTGCGCTCTTATCTCTCAATGCATGATGCTGATGGCATGTTGCAGACTGAAGTCAAGGGCGATTGTTCTACAGGTAAGGCAGAAATTGATTTACATGCTAAAGTGAATATTCCAGATGAATCAGAGTCAACAGGTTTCAAACCAAAAGGAAATATTGCTTTTGACTTTTTCATTGGGTCTGAAGAAGAGTTGGAGAATTACAAGGAAGGTGAGGTGACACTTACAAGTGCTCTTAAGGACTATCGTGAAAAATATCCTGAAGCAAAAAATGTGCTCAATGAAGAATATAAGAATAGTGAAGAAGTAAACTATAATCTTATTAATAAAGCGGTGACAGAAGGGAAATTACTGCTTTCATGTTCTGATGAGCTGATATGTACTATAACTAATGAAAATAGGAATATAGTTGCCATAACGGTGAAAAATCATATTGACAGTGAAACAGAGACTGTTTACATTTGTGACTATTTTGAGTTTACCTTTAAGATAGATGCCACAGGCGATGGTCCTACAATGCAGCTCGGCTTTGAGGATGTTGCATATCCTGAGGATTATGTTCGTGTGGTTCGTGTAGGCAGGGAGCAGCTGCTAAATATGCAGAAGAAAGACGGTTACTTGCTGCATGTGCCTGTGAACAACTTTAATATAGGCAGTGGAGATGATAATACAGGTGCGCTTGTAATTGTTGGCAATCTTGAATTGCTGAAGGAAGGCACTACCGACCCGACGATAAGTGGCAATAACAATAAGGTGGCGACTTTTGCTGCTGATGAGGAAGTGAGCGCAGAGAAGATGTATGTGTCGCTGAACTTCCATGGCGAAGATGTTACTCAGCCGGAATTCCGTGAGGGCTTTGCCTACAGGATGTTCTTCCAAGTGAAGAAAAAGGATGCAGGCGAGGGTGCATGCACAGGCAATGTGGAGTTTATTATGAAGGTGGTGCCTGAGTTTGTGACATGGAATGGCAATGCAGGAAATACAAGCTGGAACAACGATGGCAATTGGACACGCTCAAAGTGTGATGAACTGTATAAGCATGATGGGCAGAATACTCCAACTGCTGCACAGGGTGACGGTACTGATAAAGGTGAGTATGTGGACAATGACGCTACATTGGGACAGCCCGACACATACGTGCCGATGAAGTTTACATACGTCACTATGCCTGCTCACAACCGTGCGCCGGTGCTTGCGGCACTGACCAAAGGAATTGACGGTATATATAATAATGTGGAGAGCGGAGCCACTGAGAACATACAGTATGACATAATGGTGAGAACTGAAACTGTATGTATGGACGAAAAACATGCGGAGAATGGGAACAGCAGTATATATGACTGTGAGAAGTTCTATGGAAATATCTGCAAGGAAATATATTTTAAGCCAGAAGCTGAGCTTGTGAACCAGCAGCATTTGGTGTATGAGAGAGCATGGGTGGAGAAGGAACTTGTTCCTGCCGCATGGTACCTGATGTCCTCACCGCTGATGTCGGTTTATTCCGGTGATATGTATGTGCCTAGATCCAACGGACGGCAGGAGACCGAGGCCTTCAAGCCGATAATGTTTAACAGTAGTTATAGCCGCACCAAATATCCCGTCTATCAGCGCTCATGGAAACAGGAGGGAGCTAAGGTATATACTAAAAAACTTGAGATTGTCGGATTAGATATCTTGAATGAGACATATAGTGCAAATCTTCCATACGATGGTGTGGTGGAGGAGACTATGGCGCAATGGAGTCATGTATATAATGATGTGGCCGTGAGAGATACGACCTTGATGGGCTTCTCCATACGTGCTCATAAGGAGAAGCAAGATGAAAATGCGTTGCTCCGTCTGCCTAAGGAAGACCTGACGCAATATTTCTTCTCGTGGAATGACGGCAATATGGATGATGAAGGCAACTACTTCCCCGCCATGGGAATAAGGAAAGATCCCACTGTACATGGACGGTTTAAGACAGATGGCAGTGATAACGCCACTCTTTCTACCGGATTGAAGGGAACTCTGAAGATATATTACTTTGATAGTAATCAAGATAAGACGATTTTTATTGATAGTCCCGACGGAGAGCAGACAGACCTTATTCAGGTGAACAACGGTTATGCCCTTATTGGTAATCCATATATGTCGTCGGTTAGTATGTCAAAGTTCTTAGAACAAAACAGCAGCATGATAGACGGAACGGCTTTCTGGACTTATGAGGTTAGTGATGACGGTACTTCTACAGAACTGAAAGCCCATGGTGGAAGTGGCACGATACGTCCTGTGCAGGCATTCTTTGTGAAGTTGAAAGATGGTGTCTCTGAAACAGGTGAGATAACGTTTACATCGGATATGATGATTGACGGCAATACATCTCCAGAGACGGAAACGGCAGCTGCAGGAGTAAAAATGATGGCGATCAACAGTAAGGGACAGTCAACAGCAGTTGTTGCGCATGTTGACGGATCCAGCAATGGCTATGATGTCGGTGAGGACGTGGAGACATTCTTCGACTCAAACTTCAGCGATGCTCCGACTGTCTACACCGTGGCGGGCACAAAGGCTGTGTCAGTCAACTCTCTGCCAAATATAGATATAGTACCGTTTGGCGTAACGTGTGCAGGCAATGATGCTGTGGATGTCATCATAACTGGCACGGACATGATTACGCAGAAACTTTATGTATATGATGCTGCCAATGGCATGTGTGCAGAAATACATGATGGTGAGCCGATAAGTGTACAACCCAATGATTATGGACGCTATTATCTGACAACGCGCAGCAGCATGAATATAGGTGAAAGTGTGGCGCAGGGCATTATGGTAAGTGTGCGTGACGGGCAGGTGACGGTAACGGCTGCGGACAATATAGGCAGTGTGACTGTTACGGCACTTAATGGCAACAGGGTGATAAGTCTCACCGATTGCGGAACATCGGCAACGTTTAACCTGCACCAGGGTATGTATTTGATTAAGACCGAAGGTGATGCGGGAAAGCAGACGGTGAAGATTATGGTGAAGTGATAATTTGAACAGTAATGTCCAGTAATGAACCAGTAATGAAAAAAAATAATAATGTTTGCTAAAGCAAATAATGACCAGAAATTTATAGTTATTGGTGGCATCGCCACAAAAATATTATTTTATTGGTCATTACAGGTTCATTCCTGGCTATTACTGTTGAAAAGAAAAACAGAGTAGTTACATAAGGAAGATAAGGGAAGTTAGGTGGAGTTAGAAGAAGTTAAAAGACGAAAGTTTAAGCGGTTAGAGCTATTGGGATTATTGATATGTCTGATAGCCATGCTTCTTTGTGGCTGCATTACTGACGACGATGATGTTGAGGAAAGGGTGAGGGTTGGCGACAAAGTGCCGCTGTTCACCGTTGATGTGATAGATAACGGAGAGCGCTCAACATTTTCCACAGCAGATATTGACGGTGAGACAGTCATTGTATTTTTCAACACCTCATGTGAGGACTGCCGAAGGGAGCTTCCTAAGCTGAATGATTATTATTTGCGGCATCGTGATGAGGCTGGCTTCTGCATGGTGGCTATAAGCCGTGAGGAAGGGGAGGAGAGTGTGGCGGCATACTGGCATTATAACAGCCTGCAGATACCTTATTCGGCACAGACCGACCGCAGAATATACAGTCTCTTTGCCTCGTCGGTTATTCCACGGGTTTATTATTGCTCTCCACAGGGAATAATTACTAAGATATTTGTTGAGAACAGTTAAGCTCGCATAAACATAATCATATCTGTTTATACGTTTAAACCTAAAAGAGTTTACCGTCCAGCCTTGAGCGGACGGTGAGACATGTTTATTTCTATGACTGAATAAGCTATGTTAATCCTGCACATGAGATTACTCTTATGACTTCATCAATGCTTAGCCGTGTACATTTAGCTATCATTTCAACAGAAAGTCCCTCGGCTGTCATTGCCTTTACAATCGCAATATTTATGAGCTCTCCAAGGAATTTATGAAAAATATTTTGCGGTTTAGAAAATAATAATTATCTTTGCAGACGATAAACTGTATCTCGGCAAAACATATTAACTAATATACTAAAATAGACAATGGTAAACAGATTTATTCTTAACGAAGTTTCGTATTTCGGCGCAGGGGCACGCAAGCAACTGCCGGAGGTGATTGGACGAATGGGGCTGAAAAAGGCTCTCGTGGTAACAGATAAGGGACTCATTAAGGTGGGCACAGCCAAGATGGTGACCGATGTTCTTGATGAGGCAGGCTTTCCATACGAGATATACAGCGAGGTAAAGCCTAATCCAACGGTGACTAATGTGAAGCAGGGCGTTGAGGCTTTCAAGACTTCTGAGGCTGATTGTATCATAGCCATTGGAGGAGGCTCGGCTATGGATACGGCAAAGGGCATAGGCATTGTTACCAACAACCCTGAGTTCTCGGATGTGGTGAGCCTTGAAGGTGTGGCTCCTACAAAACACAAGAGTGTGCCCATTGTTGCTCTGCCCACAACAGCGGGAACAGGTGCAGAGGTGACAATCAACTATGTTATCATCGATGAGGAGCGTCAGGCTAAGATGGTGTGTGTTGACCCTAACGACATTCCTGCAGTGGCAATCGTCGACCCCGAACTGATGTATTCGCTGCCAAAGAGCCTTACCGCAGCCACAGGTATGGATGCACTTACTCATGCCATTGAGGGATATATCACACGTGGGGCATGGGTGATGAGCGATATGTATGAGCTGCAGGCAATAAAGATGATAGCCGAGCATCTGCCAACAGCTGTTGAGGAACCCACCAATCCTGTCGGCCGTGAGGGAATGGCACTTGCACAGTATATCGCTGCTCAGGCATTCTCGAATGTAGGTCTTGGTCTTGTTCACGGTATGGCGCATCCTATGGGCAGTCTGTTCGATGTTCCCCACGGAGTGGCAAACGCCCTGTTGCTGCCCACAATTATGGAGTGGAACATGCCTTGCTGTATAGAGAAATATGGAGTGATTGCCCGCACAATGGGTGTCGACACCGCAGGTATGACCGACAAGGAGGCTGCTCAGGCTGCATGTGATGCCGTGAAGGCGCTTGCCGTGCGTGTCGGAATACCTCAGCACCTCAGTGAACTTGGTATTAAGGAAAGTGATATTGAGGCTTTGGCACAGCAGGCAATAGCAGATGTTTGTACACCAGGTAATCCGCGTGACGTGACAATTGATGATATACGTGAGCTGTACAAAAAAGTTTTGTAATGTTTAGTGCACTCAATAGCAGTAATACTGACATCAACAAGTAGGTTAACTTAAATGACAAAGTATCTTAAGATAAATCAGAAAGTATCTTAACATACTTTTTGAGACATATTTCCTGCACACACAAGCCTTTGTGTGTGCAGGATTATGTTAATTAAAGATTAAAAGGTGTAAAAGTTCGATGAAAAAAAGTAATGTTTTGAAGAATATTTGTAATTTTACAGCCAAAATGAGGGGCGAGCCCCAAAATTATAAAAGTATAAAAGCATTACTGTTATGAACGAACATATCAAACAGATAGGAGAGCGGTTGAAAGGACTTCGCGAAGTTCTCGACATCCCTGCCGAGGAAGTGGCAGAACTCTGCAACATCACTCTCGACCATTATCTGAAAATGGAGGCTGGTGAGGCAGATCCTTCAGTTTACCGTTTGTCAAAGATTGCCAAACGTTATGGCATAGCCCTCGATGTGCTGCTCTTTGGCGAGGAACCGCGCATGAGCAAGTATTTCCTTACGCGCCGTGGTCAAGGACTGGCGGTGGAGCGCAACAGCAGTTACAGCTATCAGAGTCTGGGCAGCGGATTCCGCGGACGCAAGGTTGATCCTTTCCTCGTCATGGTTGAGCCTTTGCCCGAGGGAGCCAAGCGCAGCAAGAACAGCCATGAGGGACAGGAGTTTGATATGGTGCTCGAAGGTGAGCTTGAAATAACCATAGATAATAAGGTGATGGTGCTTGGGCAGGGCGACAGCCTTTATTTCGATGCCTCCCAGCAGCATTGCATGCGTGCCCTTGGCGGTAAGACGGTCAAATTCCTGTGTGTGGTGATTTGACATGTGATTAACAACACATTCCCAAAAGAATCAAACACTTAAGACGATGATAGAGAGATTTCTAAAGCAGACCACATTCTCTTCGCAGGAAGACTATGCGCGGAATCTGGAATTTATAATCCCCGAGAATTTTAACTTTGCCTACGATGTCATGGATGAGTGGGCTAAGGAGCAGCCTGAGAAACAGGCTTTGCTGTGGACCAACGACCAAGGTGAATGCCGTCGTTATTCGTTTGGCGACATGAAGGAGCAGAGCGACCGCACGGCTTCCTATTTCCTGTCGCTTGGCGTCCGTCGTGGCGATATGGTGATGCTGATACTGAAACGCCGTTTCGAGTTCTGGCTCTCAATGCTTGCGCTTTGCAAGATTGGAGCAGTGGCTATACCTGCCACCCACATGCTTACTGCTCACGATATTGTCTACCGCAACAACCGTGCCGGGGTGAAGGCAATCGTCTGCGTAGGCGAGGATTATGTGTTGCAGCAGGTGGCAGGCTCAATGGCAGACAGTCCTACACTGAAGACTGTGATAAGTGTGGGACCTAAGACCATTGACGGTTTTCACGAATGGAATGAGGAATGGAAAAATGCTCCGCAGTTTGTGCGTCCTGCATTTGTAAATGACAACAGTGACACCATGCTGATGTACTTTACCAGCGGCACCAGCGGAGAACCGAAGATGGTGGCTCACGACTATCTCTATGCTTTGGGACATCTCACCACTGGAGTGTTCTGGCACAATTTGCATGAAGACAGCATACACCTCACTGTGGCAGACACAGGATGGGGCAAGGCTGTATGGGGCAAGCTCTACGGGCAATGGTTTGCCGGTGCCACGGTGTTTGTGTTCGATCACGAGAAGTTCACTGCCGATAAAATTTTGCGGCAGATAGAGAAATACCGGATCACCTCATTCTGTGCGCCGCCTACTGTGTACCGTTTCCTTGTTCACGAGGATTTCAGCAAATATGACCTTTCATCGCTGCGTTACTGCACCACAGCAGGTGAGGCTTTAAATGCAGCTGTCTATAAAAAGTTCCAGGAACTCACTGGTATTAAGCTTATGGAAGGTTTCGGACAGACAGAGACAACCATGACCCTCGGTACAATGCCGTGGACCCAGCCGAAGCCCGGCTCAATGGGATTGCCCAATCCACAGTATGACATTGACTTGATAAAGCCCGACGGCACACCATGTGAGGACGGTGAGAAGGGCGAGATTGTCGTACGGGTCGGGAAAAACAAGCCCGTGGGGCTGTTTAAGGAATATTACCGTGACGAGGAGCTTACACATAGCGTATGGCATGACGGAATGTATCATACCGGCGATGTGGCTTGGCGCGATGAGGATGGATACTATTGGTTTGAGGGGCGTGTGGACGATGTAATCAAGAGTAGTGGTTACCGTATTGGTCCGTTTGAGGTTGAGAGTGCGCTCATGACCCATCCTGCAGTGGTGGAATGTGCCATCACCGGTGTGCCAGACGATGTACGCGGCATGGTGGTGAAGGCAACGGTGGTGCTCAATGCCGACTGGAAGACGAAGGCGGGCGATGAGCTGGTGAAGGAACTTCAGCAGCATGTGAAGCATGAGACCGCACCTTATAAGTATCCGCGCATAATAGAATTTGTGGATGAGCTGCCAAAGACCATCAGCGGCAAAATACGCCGTGTAGAAATAAGGGAAAAGGATGAAAAGCAGCGTTCGAAATAACAAATGGGGCTACTTGGGAAAAAAAACGGAAAAAAAATTGTGTAAATCGAAAATAATGATTACCTTTGCAGCCAGAAGGTATAACATGTTATATATAAGTATTTAGTATTAGTAGTAATGGAATTGAATATGTTGACGGCCATTTCGCCTATAGATGGCCGCTATCGGGGTAAAACGGTTGACTTGGCTGATTATTTTTCGGAGTATGCCTTGATTCGCTACCGTGTACGTGTGGAAATCGAATATTTTATAGCTCTTTGTGAGCTGCCGCTTCCACAGCTTAAGGATTTCGACAAGAATCTCTTTGAGCGTCTGCGTGATATTTACCGCAACTTTACCGAAGAAAACGCCCAGCGTGTTAAGGACATCGAGAAGGTGACCAATCACGACGTGAAGGCTGTGGAGTACTTCATTAAGGAAGAGTTTGATAAGATTGATGCCAAAGGTCTGGAACCATACAAGGAGTTTATTCACTTTGGACTCACATCGCAGGACATTAACAACACCAGTGTGCCGCTCACCATCAAGGAGGCGCTCGACAATGTACTCTATCCTTGCATCAACGAGGTGATAGGGCAGCTGCGTGAGTATGCCGAACAGTGGAAAGATGTGTCGATGCTTGCAAAGACCCACGGACAGCCTGCTTCGCCCACAAGGCTTGGAAAGGAGATAATGGTGTATGTATATCGTCTGGAACAGCAGCTGGCAAGCTTGAAGGCTGTGCCTGTAACCGCTAAGTTTGGCGGTGCTACTGGTAACTATAATGCCCATCATGTGGCTTATCCCGAATACGACTGGCGTGAGTTCGGCAACCGTTTCGTTGCTGAGAAGTTGGGATTGCAGCGCGAGCAGTACACCACTCAGATAAGCAACTATGACTATTTGGGTGCCATCTTTGATGCCATGCGTCGTATAAACACAATACTCATCGATCTTGACCGCGACTTCTGGATGTATATCTCGATGGACTACTTCAAGCAGAAAATCAAGGCTGGCGAGGTTGGTTCGAGCGCAATGCCGCATAAGGTGAATCCTATAGACTATGAGAACAGCGAGGGTAACCTCGGCATAGCCAACGCCATATTGCAGTTCCTGGCTGCCAAGCTGCCGGTGAGCCGCCTGCAGCGCGACCTTACCGACTCTACGGTTCTACGCAATGTAGGTGTGCCGATGGGACACATGATTATTGCGTTGCAGAGCACACTCAAAGGCTTGCGTAAGCTTATCCTCAATGAGGAGAAAGTGGCTGAGGACCTCGACAATACATGGGCTGTGGTGGCTGAAGCTATACAGACCATACTCCGCCGCGAGGCTTATCCGCATCCATACGAGGCTCTGAAGGCACTCACACGTACCAACGCCAAGATGACCGAAGAGACCATCCACGACTTTGTGAAGACTCTCAATGTGAGCGATGAGGTGAAGAAGGAGCTTATGGCAATTACTCCAGGCAATTATACAGGTATTTGAAAATGAAGAGTATAGAATGAATAATTTTTGAATTACATATTTCGGTGCAGCAAATAATTA
>JAUNSB010000057.1:0-1509 GCA_030539375.1 Prevotella sp. | reverse complement strand
AAAAAAAACAAAAAGTAAAAAAAGTATTATGGAATTAGAAAATGAAAAGCCTTTAGAGAGCAGGTCTGAGGAGCAGAATGCAGGTAGCCGTGATGGTTACGCTCGTGCTGGACGTACTCCACGTCCACGCATTCAGGGACAGCGCGCTTACACACCAGGCCGTACAAACTACAATCGTACAGACAGTAATAATGAGGGTGGTTTCCGTCCCGAGGGATTCGGTGCGGGACTTGGCAGCGGTTCTACACAGCAGCGCCAGTATCGCCCACGTTTCAACAATAATAATGGTGAGGGCGGCTATCAGCAGCGTCCGCAGCAGAATACAGGCTACCGTCCACGTTATAATAACAATAACGGTGAGGATGGAGGCTATCGCCCACGTTATAATAACAATAATAATGAGGAGGGTGGATATCGTCCACGTTACAATAATAACAACAACGGTGAGGGCGGCTATCGTCCGCGCCAGCAGCAGACCACAGGCTATCGTCCGCGCTATAACAATAATGGCGGCGAGGAAGGCGGTTATCAGCCACGTCAACAGGGCGGCTATAATAATCGTCAGCAGGGTGGCTACAACAACCGTGGCGGCTATAACAACAATCGTCAGCAGGGTGGCTACAATAACAACCACGGCGGCTATAACAACAACCGTCAGCAGGGTGGGTACAACAATAACCGCCGCCAGCGCACTGCCGACTATGATCCCAATGCAAAATACTCGATGAAGAAGCGCATTGAGTATAAAGAGGAGCACTTCGATCCCAACGAACCTATCCGTCTCAACAAGTTCCTTGCCAATGCTGGTGTCTGCAGCCGTCGTGAGGCTGATGACTTCATACAGGCAGGCGTTGTGACAGTTAACGGTGAGGTGATGACCGAACTCGGAACAAAGGTGTTGCGCACTGATGAGGTGAAGTTCCACGACCAGCCTGTCACAATAGAGAAGAAGGTGTATGTACTTCTCAACAAGCCGAAGGACTATGTGACCACCAGCGATGACCCGCAGCAGCGCAAAACCGTGCTCGACCTTGTGAAGAATGCCTGCACAGAGCGTATATACCCAGTGGGACGTCTTGACAGAAACACCACCGGTGTTCTTCTGCTCACCAACGACGGTGACCTTGCAAGCAAGCTCACTCACCCGAAGTTCCTGAAGAAGAAGATTTACCATGTTTATCTCGACCACAATGTCACCGCTCACGACATGCAGCAGATTGCCGAGGGCATAACTCTTGAGGACGGCGACATAAAGGCTGACGACATACAGTATGCCGACCCGGTGGACAAGAAGCAGGTGGGCATTGAGATTCACTCTGGTAAGAACCGCATCGTGCGCCGCATCTTCGAGCATTTCGGCTATAAGGTGACAAAACTCGACCGTGTGCTCTTTGCAGGACTTACAAAGAAGAACCTGCGCCGTGGCGACTGGCGTTACCTTACAGAGGAGGAGGTTGACCGTCTGCGCATGGGAGCGTATGAATAAATGAAGAGTGAAGAATGAAGAGT
>JAUNSB010000056.1:0-27269 GCA_030539375.1 Prevotella sp. | reverse complement strand
TTAATTCTTCATTCTTCATTTACTCTTTTGATGCTGCTATCATGCGCCACCATTGCCGGAGCACAGGAGAAGAAACCGGCGTTCACCACACCGCAGTTCAGCGGATACATGCTGGGGCAGTATAAAGCCACACTTAAAGACGGCGACAACAGCAATACATTCAACTTGAGAATGGCGCGTGTGTCGGTGGGAGGACGCATACTTGATGATTTTGAGTACAAGATTCAAGGTCAGATAAACGGCAACACCTCCACTCTCGGCGACAGCCCACGTCTGGTAGACATGTTTGTGGAATGGCAGAAGCACAAAGAGCTAAGAGTGAAGGCAGGACAATTCAAGCGTCCCTTCACCTTTGAAAATCCCATGAATCCCATCGACCAGGGCTTTATGGGCTACGGTCAGGCTGTTAACAAGCTGGCAGGATTCTCCGACCGTACAGGCGAACACGCCTCAAACGGCCGTGACATCGGTGTGCAGATACAGGGTGACTTGTTGCCCAATGCATCAGGTCGTGCCCTACTCCACTATCAGGTTGGAGTGTTCAACGGTCAGGGCATCAACATGGCTGACGTAGATAATAAGAAAGATATCATCGGCGGTGCATGGGTAATGCCTGTTAAGGGGCTGCGCATCGGCGCCTTCGGTTGGGTTGGCTCTAATGCGCGTAATGGCAAATTCACTGATGAGAACGGTAATGAGCAGAATGGTATAGTGAGCCTCAACCAATACCGCTATGCCATAAGTGCCGAATATAAACAAGATGACATGCAGTTGCGTGCCGAGTATGTACACTCCACCGGCTATGGTTTTGCAAAGACCGTCAGCAACAGCAGCGACAAAAGCAATGCGGAGATAAACCTCGTCGACGGCAACAAGGCGGATGCCTTCTATGCTCTCGGCATAGTGCCTATAATAAAGAACAAGCTGCGCGCCAAGGCACGCTACGATCTCTACCGCAAAAGTGCATCATGGGACACGTCGCTCACACAATACGAAGTGGGTCTGAACTATTTGTTCCATAAAAATCTGGAAGTACAGTGTGAGTATGCATTGATAGACAACCGCGTCCTCACAAAAAACTATTCTGTAATTGACGTGGAGTTTTGCGTAAGGTTCTAATTCCTAAAATATTACAAGCACTGATATGGAACGAAATAACAACACAATGTGGCAGATGATAAAAAAAACGATTCAACGCACTGCCTGACAAAGAGGACGAGAAAGAAACCATAAAAAAGACTAAATATCGTGGCAGCTGGAAAACAGATTAGCGCCAGCATTATTCACAGACATCCCTACTACGAGTCCAAACAGAGAGCGCATCAGTAAAGTGCTCGCTTTTCCTCTTTGGAAACAAGTGTTATCCCCTCCGCTCGGCAAAGCAAAAAAAATATAAAATTATTAATTTTTTTTTGCTTTGCGCTCATTTATTCGTAACTTTGCACATTATTTGCAGAATACCTAACTTTAGTATTAAGTAAACGCAAATAATATTCAAAGTATAAAGAGATAAAAAAGTTATGGAAAGTAAATTTTCAAATAAAATAACGGAAATCATCGCTCTTAGCAGGGAAGAGGCAACACGGCTGGAAAGCAGTTTTGTGGCACCTGAGCATTTGTTGCTTGCCATGTTCAAGATTGATGGAGGAATGACTACGAACATTCTGAAAACCCTCAACACAGATATATCGAGAATAAAGATTACACTTGAAGAACAAGTAAAAGCCAACTACACCACATCCGAGCCTGTTACGGGAGAATTGCCGTTCAACCATCTTGCAAACAACATCCTCAGGCTTGCCGTGCTTGAGGCACGCCTTGACGGAGTGCAGCAAGTGGAGGAGCACCACATGCTTGAAGCCATGCTTCACGATGCGGCAAAAAACGGAGTTCGCGAGATTCTGGAAGAAAACAACGTGAACTATGTAGACCTGAAGGGCATGCTGAACAAGAAGGAGAATAAATCCAGCAATACAAAATATCAGGGAAACCATGAATATGAGGATGAGTTTGAGGATGAATTTGAGGAAGTTGGCACAAACGGCGGTGCTATAGACAACACGCAGTCTGCCACCGGCACCTCAACAAAGAAATCAGTGAAGACTCCTGTGCTCGACAACTTTGGCGTGGACTTGACGCAATGGGCGGCAGAAGGCAAGCTCGATCCTGTGGTGGGACGCGACAAGGAGATAATTCGTGTGCTTGAGATTCTCGGACGCCGCAAAAAGAACAACCCTATACTTATAGGTGAGCCTGGTGTGGGCAAAAGTGCCATCGTGGAGGGACTGGCACAGATGATAGCCGACAAGAAAAGCTCGCCGGTGCTGTATGGCAAACGCCTTGTGAGTCTTGACATGACAGGAATGGTGGCAGGCACAAAATATCGCGGACAGTTTGAGGAGCGCATGAAACAACTGTTAAAGGAGCTTGAGAACAACAAAAACATAATACTCTTCATCGACGAAATACATACAATGATAGGCGCAGGCGGCGCACCAGGTACCATGGATGCCGCCAACATACTGAAACCCGCGCTGGCACGGGGCACTATACAGTGCATAGGCGCCACGACACTTGACGAATACCGCAACTCTGTGGAAAAAGACGGAGCACTGGAACGCAGATTCCAAAAGGTGATTGTAGAACAGACAACACCCGAACAGACTCTGCAAATACTGCACAATATAAAAAAGCGCTATGAGGACCATCACCACGTGGAATACAGCGGAGCTGCCATTATGGCATGTGTCAAAATGACAGAGCGCTATGTCAACGACCGCCAATTTCCCGATAAGGCAATTGACGCGCTCGACGAAGCTGGCTCAAAGGTTTTTATCAGCAATGCGCAGATGCCGCCTGAGATACATGAGGCTGAAGAGGAACTTAAAACAGTGATTGGGAAAAAGAACTCGGCGGTGAGCAACCAGAACTTTGAGCTGGCTGCAAGCTACCGCGACCGTCAGACAAAACTGGAGAAAGAGCTCCAGGCAATGAAGGACGAATGGAACGGCGGCTCGCTGAAGCGCCTGCCAGTATCCGACGACGACGTTGCCAACGTGGTGTCACAGATGAGCGGCATACCAGTGCAGCGGATAGCCGAAGACGAGAGTGCAAAGCTCAGGGGCATGGCTGAATCTCTGAAAAAGAGTGTGGTGGCACAAGATAAGGCAATAGACAAAATAAGCAAGGCGATACTGCGCAACCGCATTGGTCTGCGCGACCCGGGGCATCCCATAGGCGTGTTCATGTTTCTCGGTCCCACAGGTGTCGGAAAGACCTATCTTGCAAAGAAACTGGCAGAACAGATGTTCGGCTCGGCAGACAACCTCATCCGTATCGACATGAGTGAGTACACCGAGAGCTTCACCACCTCAAGGCTCACGGGAGCGCCTCCGGGATACGTAGGCTACGAGCAGGGTGGACAGCTCACAGAGAAAGTAAGACGCAAGCCCTACTCCATCGTGCTGCTCGACGAGATAGAGAAAGCCCACGGCAACGTGTTCAACATGTTGCTGCAGGTGCTTGACGAAGGACGGTTGACTGACGGCAACGGACGCTTGGTTGACTTCCGCAACACCGTAATCATCATGACAAGCAATGCCGGAACACGCCAGCTCAAGGATTTCTCGAACGGTGTGGGATTCAACGCCGCACGCATGGGCATCGTCGCCAATGAGAAAGACAAGGAATATGCGCGGGGCATAATACAGAAGGCGCTGAGCAAGCAGTTTGCACCAGAATTTCTTAACCGTCTTGACGAGATTATAACATTCGACCAGCTCGACCTTGAGGCAATAAAGAAGATTGTGGACATCGAGCTGCGCGGACTCACAAAGCGTGTGGAGCAGATAGGCTACAAGCTGGATGTCACCGATGAAGCCAAGACATTTGTAGCTGAAAAAGGTTACGACGTGCAGTTTGGAGCACGCCCTCTGAAGCGTGCCATACAGTCGTATATCGAAGACTATCTCAGCGAGCTGATTGTCAACGGCAATCTGCAGCCTGGACAAACAATCACCGTGGACAGGGCTGACATAGATGCGGAATACAAACAAGCATGTAAAACAGAAACTGAATAAAAATAAGAGACAACATTGATAGAGAAGCATATAGTACTTGAGGATATCGACCCCGTAATGTTCTACGGCACAGCCAACAGCAACCTGCAGATGCTTAGGTCGCTCTATCCCAAACTGCGCATTGTGGCGCGCGACAACGTGATAAGGGTGCTTGGTGACGAGGAGCAGATGTGTGCCTTTGAGGAGAACACCGAGACACTGCGCAAGCACGTGCTGAAATTCAACAGCCTCACCAGCGAGGACATTCTCGATGTGGTGAAAGGCGGGCACATAGCCGAGGAAGTGCCAAGCGGGGTGCTGATATACAGCGTGATGGGCCGGCCTATAAAGGCACGCACCGACAACCAGCAGCAGCTCATTGACGCATACGCCAAGAACGACATGGTGTTTGCCGTGGGACCAGCAGGCACGGGGAAAACCTATTTGAGCATAGCACTGGCTGTGAAGGCGCTCAAGGACAAGGTGATAAAGAAGATTGTGCTGAGCCGTCCTGCCGTGGAAGCAGGCGAGAAACTCGGATTCCTGCCGGGTGACATGAAGGATAAAATTGACCCTTACCTGCAGCCGCTTTACGATGCGCTTGAGGACATGATACCGGCAGCCAGGCTGCAGGAGATGATGGAAAAGAACATCATACAGATAGCTCCGCTCGCCTTCATGCGAGGCCGCACGCTCAACGACGCCGTAGTGATACTCGACGAGGCGCAAAACACCACGCCGGCGCAAATCAGAATGTTCCTCACACGAATGGGATGGAACACAAAGATGATTATCACCGGCGACAGAACGCAGATAGACTTGCCGCGACAGCAGAAAAGCGGACTGAACGAGGTGCTTGAGATTCTCGACAATGTAGAGGGAATTGGCATTGTGAACCTCACAAAAAAGGATATTGTGCGCCACAAGCTGGTGACAAAGATAGTAAACGCCTTCGAGCAATACGATGCAGCAAGAGAAAAGGCAGAGAAAAAAGAACAATACTGAAATAACAACAGATATGAACGCATTAACAAAGACCGACTTCAAATTTGAAGGACAAGCAAGCGTTTACCACGGAAAGGTACGCGACGTGTATGATATCAACAACGACCTTATGGTCATGGTGGCAACCGACAGAATCTCGGCTTTCGACGTGATACTGCCAAAGGGAATACCATTCAAAGGTCAGGTGCTCAACCAGATTGCGGCAAAGTTTCTTGACGCAACCACCGACATCTGCCCCAACTGGAAACTGGCTACTCCCGACCCGATGGTGACCGTGGGTCTGAAGTGCGAGGGATTCCGTGTGGAGATGATTATCCGCGGCATTCTCACCGGCTCAGCATGGCGTGACTATCAGAAAGGCTGCCGCGAGATATGCGGAGTAAGACTGCCCGAGGGAATGCGTGAGAACGAGCGATTCCCAGAGCCAATAATCACTCCTACGACAAAAGCCGACGAAGGTCACGACCTCAATATCTCAAAAGAGGAGATTATAGCCCAGGGACTTGTGAGCAAGGAGGACTACGAGATTATGGAGGACTACACCCGCAAGCTGTTTGCCCGCGGTCAGGAAATCGCCGCAAAGCAGGGGCTCATTCTCGTTGACACCAAGTACGAGTTTGGAAAGCGCGACGGAAAGGTGTACCTCATTGACGAGATTCACACACCTGACTCAAGCCGCTACTTCTATGCTGACGGATATGAGGAGAAGTTTGCAAAGGGCGAGCCGCAGAAGCAGCTCTCAAAGGAGTTTGTGCGCCAGTGGCTCATTGAGCATAACTTCATGAACGAGCCGGGACAGACCATGCCCGAAATCACCGACGAGTATGCCGAGAGCGTGAGCGACCGCTACATTGAGCTTTACGAGCACATCGTGGGCGAAAAGTTCAACAAGGCTGAAGTAACCGGCGACATCGCCGCACGCATAGAGAAGAACGTGAGCGAGTATCTGGCAAGTCTCAAAAAATAACACCAACTCCCAACGGTCAATAAAATAAATAAATGTACAGACAGGAAAAAATTCGCCCATATAACGACAAGAGCGACAAAGGCACACAGGTGGAACAGATGTTTGACAACATAGCGCCAAGCTATGACAAGCTGAACCACCGTCTGTCGTGGAACATTGACCGGGGCTGGAGAAGAAAGGCTATCAGGCAGCTGGCTGCGGAACATCCGCAGCAGCTGCTCGACATAGCTACGGGTACAGGTGATTTTGCCATTATGGCTGCAAAAATGCTGAAGCCGCAAAGAATTGTAGGAGCAGATATCAGCGAAGGAATGATGGAGATAGGCCGCAGAAAGGTGATGCAAATGAATCTGCAGGACACGGTGACCTTTGAAAAACAGGACTGCATGAACCTGGATTATCCCGACGGCAGTTTCGATGCTGTGACGGCAGCTTTCGGCATACGCAACTTCCCCGACCTTGACAAAGGACTGCGCGAAATGTGCAGGGTGCTGCGCAAAGGAGGACAGCTGAGCATCGTGGAACTTACAACTCCTGTGAGCTTTCCCATGAGACAGCTGTTCAGCATATACAGCCACACTGTGTTGCCTGTCTACGGCAGGATGATTTCGCACGACACCAGCGCATATTCCTACCTCACCAAAACCATCGAGGCTTTTCCGCAAGGTGAGGAAATGATGGGCATTCTGAAAAAGGCGGGATTCAGCCAGACAAGCTTCAAAAGGCTCACATTCGGCATCTGCACAATGTACTATGCTGTAAAATAGTGTAAACATATCAGGTGAAAAAACGATTCAATAGATACAAATTATGGACAAATACGGACTGATAGGCTATCCGCTGGGACATTCGTTCTCGGTGAGTTACTTCAACCAGAAGTTTGAGGATGAACATCTGGACGCTATGTATGAGAACTTTGAAATAGACTCCATCGACCTTTTGCCGGAGATTATCGCCAGAAATCCAGAGTTGCGTGGGCTGAATGTCACTATACCCTATAAGGAAAAGGTGATAGCATATTTGGACAAAATCAGCCCGGAGGCAAGGGCTATAGGCGCGGTGAATGTAGTGAAGATAACCAACAAAAACGATGAGGTGACACTCACCGGATATAACAGCGATGTGATTGGATTCACACTGAGCATAGAGCCTATGCTTGAGCGCTATCACAAAAAAGCGCTGATACTGGGCACCGGAGGAGCATCGAAAGCCATTGACTACGGACTGAGGTCACTGGGACTGGAGACTGTGTTTGTGAGCCGCAGCGAGAAGCATAACACCATACAGTATAAGAACATAACGCCAGAGCTTGTAAAGGAATACAACGTAATTGTAAACTGTACTCCCTGCGGTATGTACCCCCACACCGACGAATGTCCCGACCTGCCATACGAGGCAATGGACAGCCATAACATCCTGTATGACCTGATATATAACCCCGACGAGACCCTTTTCATGAAAAAAGGCAAGGCACAGGGAGCTGACGTGAAGAACGGGCTGGAAATGCTGCTGCTGCAGGCATTCAAGAGCTGGGAGTTCTGGAACGGACGGGAAGACTGAGCCTCCATGTTACAGAATACATGTTTGACACGCTGACAAGTTACCGGCAGAAGCACAGGCATTTGACAATAATTATAAAAACAAACAAAGAACAATGGAATCAAACAGATATATGATGCGTGGAGTGAGCGCAGCCAAGGAGGACGTTCACAACGCTATTAAGAACATCGACAAGGGCATATTCCCGCAGGCGTTCTGCAAAATCATCCCCGACATACTCGGAGGCGACCCGGAGTATTGCAACATCATGCACGCCGACGGTGCCGGCACAAAGTCGAGTCTCGCCTACATGTATTGGAAAGAGACAGGCGACCTGAGCGTGTGGAAAGGCATTGCACAGGATGCGCTGATAATGAACACCGACGACCTGTTGTGCGTGGGTGCGGTCGACAATATTCTTGTGTCAAGCACTATCGGGCGCAACAAGATGCTTGTGCCGGGCGAGGTGATATCAGCCATCATCAACGGCACCGACGAGTTGCTCCAGCAGATGCGCGACATGGGCATCGGAATCTACGCCACGGGAGGCGAGACAGCCGACGTGGGCGACCTCGTGCGCACCATCATTGTTGACTCTACCGTGACCTGCCGCATGAAGCGCAGCGACGTGATTGACAATGCAAACATACGTCCCGGCGATGTGATTGTGGGCTTGTCGAGCTGCGGTCAGGCAACCTACGAGACAGAATACAACGGCGGCATGGGCAGCAACGGACTCACATCGGCACGCCATGACGTGTTCAGCAAGTATCTTGCCGAAAAATATCCTGAGAGCTACGACCACGCCGTGCCGGAGGAACTGGTCTACAGCGGCGGCTACAAACTCACCGACGAGGTTGAGGGAAGCCCGATACCCGCAGGCAAGCTTGTGCTCTCCCCCACCCGCACCTACGCTCCTGTGGTGAAGCGTCTGCTTGACGAACTTCGCCCAAAGATTCACGGAATGGTACACTGCACCGGCGGCGCACAGACCAAGGTGCTCCACTTTGTGGGCGACAACTGTAAGGTGATAAAGGACAACATGTTCCCTGTGCCACCGCTTTTCCGCGCCATCCACGACCAAAGCGGCACCGACTGGAAAGAGATGTACAAGGTGTTCAACATGGGTCACCGCCTTGAGGTTTATCTTGCCCCGGAGGATGCTGAGAAAGTGATTGAAATCAGCAAGTCGTTCAATATTGACGCACAGATTGTAGGACACATTGAGGAAGGCACGAAGAGCCTTACCATAAAGAGCGAGTTTGGCACATTCGAGTATTAATTTCCAATATGTCACAGAATAAATACGGCAGCATCATGTTACAACACTTGATACTGCCGTATTCTTTATGACGGCATCACCACCCTGATGCCTTATTCCGCTGACTGAATCGGCGATTTAGAATAGTAAATCGCCGATTTGGAAACGTAAATCAGCGATTTGGCGGTGTAAACATATCGTTTAGAACCGTAAACGTATCGTTTAGCCGCGCGAACGTATCGTTTAGAACCGTAAACTTATCGTTTACGCCATTATAATCCACACAGCCACAAAATGGCAGATTGTCCCCATAAGCACAAAACCGTGCCAATAGGCATGATAGTAATGCCGTGAGTCGTGCATGAAAAAATAAGAGCCTGAAGTATAGATGATTCCCTCGGCAAGAATCATGGCAAGAGCTGATTTGGGAACATTCTGCCACACAGGCACTGCAATGAACACACAGCTCCACCCCATCAGCAAATATAATCCTAACGACAGCTTTGGCCAGCGGTGCAAGAACAATACTTTATATAAGGCACCCAACACTGCTAAACTCCAAAGTATGCCAAACATTGTCCATCCAAGCACACCGCCAACAGAGCACACAAGTATAGGTGTATAGGACGCTGCTATCATCACATATATATTTATATGGTCCACATACCGCAACACGTTCTTCAACCGACCAGGCAAAGCCCAATGGTAGAACGTTGATGCCATATAGAGTAGAAGCATGCCCGAGCAAAACACTATGGCTGCAAACAACTTATAACGTCCCTCAGGAGACATTGTCGCCAATAAGAGCACCAGCATCACTGGAGCCAATAGAATCCCAGCCAAATGGGTAAGAGTATTGGCTATTTCTTCTTTAGTATTTTTCATTTTTCACTTTCGTCTAATGATGTTGCTTCATTTTAAATTGTCTGCAAAGTTAGCATTTTATTCTTAATCTACAGCACCACATATATTTATTTTTGTTAATTGCTTTGGAGTTTCAAAAAAAAGCACTATCTTTGCACCTAAATATACAAAAATTATTAAGAACATCAACTATGGAATTTAAAGCTAAACAAATTGCTGACTACATAGGCGGAACTGTTGAAGGCGACGAAAACGCAGCAGTCAACACATTTGCAAAGATAGAAGAAGGAAAGGCGGGTGCCATTTCTTTTCTTTCAAATCCCAAATACACACATTACATTTATGATACTGAATCGACTATAGTTCTTGTCAACAATGACCTGCAATTGGAAAAGCCGGTGAAGACCACTCTCATCCGTGTGAAAAACGCATACGAGAGCGTGGCTAAGCTGTTGCAGCTCTATCAGTCGATGAAGCCCAAGAAGAGGGGTATCGACTCCCTCGCATTCATCGACCCCACGGCAAAAATAGGAAACGACTGCTACATCGGTCCGTTCGTGGCTATAGGTCCTAATGTCACAATCGGCGAAGGGTGTGTGATTCATCCTCATGCCACTATCGGCGAAGGAGCCACTATCGGCAGCAACACCGAGATATACAGCAACGCCGTGGTTTACCACCACTGCAAGGTGGGCAATAACTGCGTGCTGCATGCAGGCTGCGTGATAGGTGCCGACGGATTCGGATTTGCTCCAGGTCCAGACGGATACGACAAGATACCGCAGATAGGAATAGTCACCATTGAAGACAATGTGGAGATTGGCGCCAACACTTGCATCGACCGCTCGACCATGGGCAGCACCTATATCCGTAAGGGCGTGAAGCTTGACAATCTCGTGCAGGTGGCACACAACTGTGAGATTGGCGAAAACACGGTAATGTCGGCTCAGGTGGGTATTGCAGGCAGCGCCAAGGTTGGTCAGTGGTGTATGTTTGGAGGACAGGTGGGCATTGCAGGACATATCAGCATTGGCGACAAAGTGTTCCTCGGCGCACAGAGCGGTGTTCCAGGCAGCATAAAGAGCAATCAGGAACTCATCGGCACTCCGCCGATGGAGCCGAGAGCTTACTTCAAAAGTCAGGCAATATTCCGCCGCTTGCCCGATATGTACAAGCAGATAAACGAGCTGCAGAAGCAGATTGAAGAATTGAAGAGCAAGATAAAAGAATAACATACAACTACACTATATAAAGTATGAAACAGACAACATTGAAAGGCAGTTTTTCGCTTTGCGGAAAAGGACTGCATACAGGACTGAGTCTTACAGTGACATTTAATCCCGCTCCAGAAAACACGGGATACAAAATACAGCGCATAGACATTGACGGAATGCCGGTGATAGACGCCATTGCGGAAAATGTTATTGACACACAGCGCGGCACAGTGCTCGGCAAGGGCGACATCCGCGTGTCTACCGTAGAGCACGCTTTGGCAGCACTCTATGCCCTGGGTATCGACAACTGTCTGATGCAGGTCAACGGTCCGGAGTTTCCCATTCTCGACGGCAGTGCCATCATATATGTAAACAAAATCAACGAAATAGGCATCACAGAGCAGAACGCTCCAAAAGACTATTATATAATAAGGAAGAAGACCGAGTTCAAGGACGACAACGGTTCGTGCATCACCCTGCTGCCAGACGACGAGTTCAGTCTCACGGCAATGTGCTCATTCAACTCAAAATTCATAAGCAGCCAGTTTGCCACTCTCGACAACATAAAGGACTTTGAAAAGGAAATCGCCCCAGCGCGCACTTTCGTGTTTGTAAGAGACATTCAGCCGCTGCTTCAGGCAAACCTGATAAAGGGCGGCGACCTTGACAATGCCATCGTGATATACGAGCGCAAGATTGAGCAGGAACAGCTTGACCAGCTTGCCGACATGATTGGCGCGCCACACATTGACGCCAACGACATGGGATATCTGCAAAACAAGCCTTTGGTATGGGACAACGAATGTACACGCCACAAGCTGCTCGACATCATCGGCGACATGGCACTCATAGGCAAGCCTATCAAGGGACGTATCGTGGCTACCCGACCGGGACACACCATCAACAACAAGTTTGCGCGCCAGATGCGCAAGGAAATCCGCAAGCATGAGATTCAGGCTCCCGTCTACGATCCCAACGAGACTCCAGTGATGGACATCAACAAGATACGAAGCCTGCTGCCCCACCGCTATCCAATGCAGCTGGTGGACAAGGTTATTGCCCTCGGCGCCACAAGCATTGTGGGTATAAAGAACGTCACGGGCAACGAGCCTTTCTTCCAGGGGCACTTCCCTGAGGAGCCTGTAATGCCGGGCGTGATGATGATTGAGGCAATGTCGCAATGCGGCGGTCTGCTGGTGCTCAACACACTTGAGGAGCCAGAGCGCTGGTCAACATATTTCCTAAAGATTGACGACGTGAAGTTCCGCAGCAAGGTTGTACCTGGCGACACGCTCATCTTCAAGGTTGAGCTGCTCTCGCCAGTGCGCCATGGAATCTCAACAATGAAAGGCTGGATGTTTGTAGGCGACCAGCTGGTGGCAGAGGCAACATTCACAGGACAAATAGTTAAAAACAAATAAGACTTCTCATTATGAACAACATAAGTAATTTGGCATTTGTGCATCCAGAGGCAAAAATCGGTGACGGCAATGTTATTGGTCCTTTTTGCTGTATCAACAAGGACGTAGTGATTGGCGACAACAACACGTTCACCAACAGCGTCACCGTGCACGACGGAGCACGAATAGGCAACGGCAACGAGTTTTTTCCAGGCGCAAGCATAAGCACAAAGCCGCAGGACCTGAAGTATCGCGGCGAGGACACTCTCTGCATCATCGGCGACAACAACAGCATACGCGAGAACGTCACTGTGAGCCGCGGCACGGCGAGCAAGGGAAAGACTATGGTTGGAAACGGCAACCTGCTGATGGAGAACATGCATGTTGCCCACGACTGTGAGATAGGCAACGGATGTATCATAGGCAACAGCACCAAGTTTGCAGGCGAGGTGGTTGTTGACGACGGTGCCATAATCTCTGCCACAGTGCTCTGCCACCAGTTCTGCCGCATAGGCGGAGGAGTGATGGTTCAGGGAGGCTGCCGTTTCAGTCTCGACATTCCGCCATTCATTGTTGCAGGCAAAGAGCCCACACGCTATTGTGGAATAAACCTCATTGGACTGCGCCGCCGCGGATTCAGCAATGAACTGATAGACCAGATACATGACACTTACCGCACCATATACTCAAAAGGCATTATAAAAGAAGGCATTGCCGAGGCGCGCGCAAAATATCCTGGAGTAAAGGAAGTGGAATATATTTGCTCGTTCATTGAAAATTCCAAACGTGGAATAATAAGATAATATATAAAACTAAGGTGTGAGGAATACACTTATAGTCATCACCGGTCCAACAGCCGTGGGCAAGACAAGCTTGTGTCTGGACATTGCAGAGCGGCATAAGTTGCCGATAGTCAATGCCGACTCACGGCAGATATTCCGTGACCTGCGCATAGGCACTGCGGCTCCTACAGAGGAGGAGCTTAAAAGAGTGAGACACTACTTTGTGGGCACACACGGACTTGACGACTACTACAGCGCATCAATGTATGAGCAGGAGGTGATGAGTCTGCTCCCCACCCTGTTTGAACAAAACCACGGCATCGCACTGCTGACAGGCGGCAGCATGATGTACATAGATGCAGTGTGCAATGGCATTGACGATATTCCAACCATACGCGATGACATCCGGCAGACAATGAAACGCCGACTGGAGGAGGAAGGTCTGGAACGCCTTGTAGAGGAACTGCGTCAGCTCGACCCCGAGCACTATGACACGGTGGATAAAAAGAACACCAGAAGGGTGATACACGCCTTGGAAATATGCCATCAGACAGGACGCACCTACACCTCATACCGCACCAGCGAGAAGCGGCAGCGACCTTTTGACATAGTGAAAATAGCGCTAAACCGCAATCGTGAAGAATTGTACAGACGTATAAACCAAAGAGTGGACAAGATGATGGCGGAAGGCTTAGAGGCTGAAGCACGCTCACTGATGGACAAAAGAAACACAAATGCTTTGAATACAGTGGGATATAAGGAAATGTTCAACTATTTTGACGGCATTTGGACACTTGACGAAGCCATTGAGAGGCTGAAAGGCAACACCCGCCGATATGCCCGCAAGCAGCTGACATGGTACAAGCGTGACGAAAATATAAAATGGTTTATGCTTGACGAGGATAACACCAAACTAAAAAATTTTATTGACAACTTAATAGACAGAAGATTATGAGCAAAATCAAGTGGTTACAGAAAGCACTGAAAACAACTGGCTCAAAAGTCAAAAGTTTTTTCAAATGGTATAAAGGATTGTACCGTCATCCCTGGTATGTGAAATGTGGTGTGGCGTTTGCCACACTTATTGTAGCATTCATCATGCTGCTTGTGGCTGTGGACATTAATTTCCTATGGCTGTTTGGCGACTCACCGAGCATATCACAGATAAGACACCCCAAAACACCACAGGCATCTGAGGTGTATAGTGCCGACGGTGTGATGATTGGAAAGTTTTTTAAGGAAAACCGCACACCTGCCGCCTACAACGAGATAAACCCGATGTTCTTCAAGGCTCTGGTTGACACCGAGGATGAGCGTTTTGAGCACCACATCGGCATTGATTTTGCAGGCATGATGGCGGCTGCAAAGGACTATGTGGTACACCACGATGCACGCGGCGCCAGCACCATAACCCAGCAGCTGGCTAAAAATATGTTCCGTATGCGCTCCGACTACAAGTACTCCACCGGACTGCTCGGCAAGATTCCGGGCATAAAGCTCGTGAACATAAAGATGAAGGAGTGGATAACCGCCATAAAGCTGGAGGCGATTTTCTCAAAGCGTGAAATCATCACCATGTATGCCAACACCGTGGACTTTGGAAGCAATGCCTACGGAATAAAGACCGCGGCAAAGACCTATTTCGGCAAGACTCCCAAAGAACTCACCACGGATGAATGCGCCGTACTTGTGGGAATGCTCAAGGCTACCACCTTTTATAACCCGCGTATCAATCCTGAAAACAGCAAAAAACGCCGCAACACTGTGATTGAAAACCTGTTGGCTCACCATCACTTGACAAAACAGGAGGCTGAGGAGTTGAAGGAAAAACCAATAAAGCTCGACTACAGTGTGGAAACCACATACGATGGTCAGGCTACCTATTTCCGAGAGGCTGTGGCAAAATATCTGAAACAATGGTGCGAGGACAACGGTGTTGACCTCTACACTGCCGGATATAAAATCTATACCACCATCGACACCCGAATGCAGAAATATGCCGAGGCGGCAGCCCACAAGCAAATGGCTCAGGTTCAGCGCAACTTCAACAGCCATTGGGGCAACACCCCACCCTGGCAGGACGAGAAACATCAGGAAATACCTGGCTTCATTGAAGATATAGCCAAGCGCCAGCCATGCTACAAGATTTTGCAGCAGAAATTTCCCGATGAGCCTGATTCTGTGGAATATTATATGAACAAGCCTCACACCGTGAAACTGTTCGACTATGAGAAAGGCTCGATAGAACGCGAAATGAGCAGTATGGACTCAATACGCTATATGGTGAAATTCATGCACTGCGGCTTTGTGGCTGTTGAGCCTCAGACAGGACACGTAAAGGCATGGGTGGGAGATATTGACTTCGACTCATGGAAATACGATAAGGTGACAGCCGACCGACAGCCGGGTTCTACATTCAAACTGTTTGTATATACCGAAGCCATGCAGCAGGGACTCACTCCTTGTGACCGCCGTCAGGACTCATACATCTCGATGAAAGTGTATGATGCACAAAAGAAAAAAGAAGTGACTTGGGCACCGACAAATGCCAACGGATACTTCACTGGCGACTCAATGCCGCTGAAAACTGCTTTTGCTCAGAGTATAAACTCTGTGGCAGTAAAGGTTGGAATGGAATGCGGAATATCAAACGTGGCAAAGACAGCCTACGACATGGGACTGGGCAAAAGCGACTACGGCACCAGCACCAAGACTAAACTCGACGAGACGCCATCGCTCTCACTCGGAAGCAGCGATGTGAAACTGCTTGAACTTGTAAACTCATACGCAACAATATCAAATAAGGGAAAGTCACACGATGTGGTGCTTGTGACACGCATCGTTGACTCTGAAGGCAAAGAAGTTTACACAGGACCAACCGAGGAGAATCAGGTAATCAGTACCCGCAGCGCCTTCCTCATGCAGCAGATGCTACAGGCAGGCATGCGCGAGGCTGGTGGAACAAGCATGAGTCTTTGGGGCTATGTAGGTCAGTATGCCAATGACACCGACTTTGGAGGCAAGACAGGAACATCCAACAACCATAGCGATGCATGGTTTGTGGGGGTGAGCAAAAATCTTGTCTGCGGCGCATGGGTGGGCGGTGAATACCGTTGCATACACTTCCGCACAGGAGCATTGGGACAGGGAAGCCGCACGGCACTGCCTATCTGCGGATATTTCCTGCAATCGGTTTTGGGCGACCCTGCATTCAAGAAATATCACGGCAAGTTTGACAAACCTGAGGATGACGTCACATCTGATATGTATAACTGTACGTATCAGCGCACTAATGTTGACACGCTTGAAACCGACACCATCGTTGACGTGGCTTACGATATCCTATACGATGAAGACGGCAACATGCTTGCTCCAAAGGAGGAAAGCGACATAGAACAGCAGAGTCAGAATCCACAGCAACAGTCTCAACAGCAGACTCCGCAACAGCCTGCCACAATACCGGTAAAAAAACAGGAGGCAACAGAACCAAAGGAATAAAAGGTGTGTTCAAAATCACCACAGAACATAAATGGAGTTAGACCTCAACAATCAGGAATGGCATGAGGCCATGAACATAGTGGAAAATTCCCGTCGCTCGCTTTTCCTCACAGGAAAGGCGGGAACGGGAAAATCCACTTTTTTACGCTATGTGGCGAAACACACCAAGAAAAAGCACGTGATACTTGCTCCCACCGGCATCGCCGCCATCAATGCTGGCGGCAGCACCCTGCACAGCTTCTTTCATCTGCCATTCCACCCGCTGCTTCCCACCGATGCGCGATACAGCAACCGCAATATGCGGAAAACACTGAAGTACAGTGGTGACCACATAAAGCTGCTGCGCGAGGTGGACCTGATTATCATCGACGAGATTTCAATGGTGAGGGCCGACATCATAGACTTCATCGACAGGCTGCTCCGTGTGTTCAACAAACGCATGCACGAACCGTTTGGAGGCAAACAGCTGTTGCTTGTGGGCGACATTTTCCAGTTAGAGCCTGTGCTGAAGGAAGACGAGCGCCGACTGGTGCAGCCCTTCTATCCTTCATCCTATTTTTTCTCAGCCAAAGTGTGGCAGGAAATGCAGCTCGTGAGCATAGAGCTCCGCAAGGTATACCGCCAAAACGACACGGCATTTATAAACATTCTTGACAGGATACGTGAAAACAGCCCGCGACAGTCAGACCTCCAGACACTCAACAGACGTGTAGGAGCTAATCTGGACACTCACAACGGCAAGCTCGCCATCACCCTGGCGAGCCACCGAGGCACCGTGGATTACATCAATGACCGTCACCTCGCAGAACTGCTTGGCGAAGAAAGCATATTCAACGGCGAGATAAAAGGCGAATTTCCACTCACATCGCTCCCAACACCTATGGAATTGCATCTGAAACCGGGTGCACAGGTGATATTTGTGAAAAACGACAAGGATAAGCGCTGGGTGAACGGCACCCTTGGAGTGGTGAGTTCTATTGACGAGGAAAAAGAAATTATATGTGTAGTGACCGAGGATGGCGCAGAACTTGACGTTGAGCGAGAAATGTGGGAAAACGTGCGATACACATACAATGAAAAGGAGAAAAAAATCGACGAGGAACAACTTGGAGTATACAAACAGTTTCCGCTGCGGCTGGCATGGGCAATAACCGTGCACAAAAGTCAGGGACTGACATTCAGACAAGTAAACATCGACTTCACCGGAGGAGTATTTGCCGGCGGGCAAACCTATGTGGCACTGTCGCGATGCACCTCGCTCGACGGCATCAGCCTGAAAGAGCCCATCACCCCATCCGACATATTCGTACGTGCCGAAGTGGTTAATTTCGCCCGTCAATACAACAACCGCCAACTGCTGGAGCGCGCACTGTCGCAGGATGGCGCAGCCATACAATACCGCATGGCAATCGATGCCTTCGACCGCCGTGACTTCAACGCCTTTCTCACTAATTTCTTTAAGGCAATCCACAGCAACTACCTGATAGAGACTCCTGTGGGAATGCGCTACATACGCCGCAAACTTGACATAATAAACCAGAAAGACCGCGAGATTGAGGCACTAAAAGAGCAACAGCGGCAGACAGAGGAGAAACTAAAAATGCTTGCTGCCGAATATACTCTCATGGGCAGAGAGTGTGAGCGGGAGAAAATGTTCGACGCTGCCATGCGCAATTACCAAAAGGCTCTGGAGCTGTATAAGGATGCCGGCGATGCCGCACGACGTTTACAGCAGCTTATAAAGCGCCAGGAGAAAACAAGGAAAAAGAAATGAAAAAGCATACAAACTGACATAAAACAACTGCAAAAAACTAATTTAAAAAGACAAAATCAATGAACAAAATCAAGAGATTGCCGACTTATCGCAAGATTGCGATAGCGGTATTGCTGCTGGTGTGCTCCGTTATCGGAGCCATGGGCTACAAGACAGTGATGAAGGCTGCGGCAAAGACCAAGACGGTGGTGTATGTCTATGACAGCAGTTACAGCAACTATGTAGGGATTGGCAACGACCCCGTGTACAAAACGCTTGCGGAACAGTATGACGTGAGGCTGTTTGACGTGAAGGATTACAATTCGGAGGTCGGGGCACGCTTCGCCGAAAGCCTGAGGTACAACGACCTTGTATTCCTGTCGGAAGCCATCGGAGGCACACATAAGTTCGGTTTGGCGTGCAAGGAGCTTGTGGGCAAGGTGCCTGTGGTGAGCATGAAGAGCTTTTTCTACACCAGCGGCCGCTGGGGATGGGCCAATCCTGCCAATCCCACCAAAGCAGCCAGCGGATGGAACAAGGTGAAAGTGAATGCCGACTACACCTCACACCCCATATTCAGCGGCATCACGCTTGCCGCTGACAACACCATTGCGCTGTATGACGGAACGGCAACCGACAAGAACAACGTGCAGGGATTCAAGTCACCAACAGCCGACATTGTCGGCGACCCGATACTTGCCACAAACGGTGCCGACGGCAATTCGGCAATACATGAGCGCACACAGGCTGACGGCAAAAACGGATACATGATGATTGCAATGTCGATGGACCCTATAACAACAATCACCGATGATGCCAAAAAACTGTTGCTGAATGCCGTGAGCTACGAGATGGCTACAAACGGAGGATACACTGTGCCTGAGCAAGTGGCAACACCAGTGATAACCGAAGAGGGTGGCACGGTGACCATTACCTGCGCCACAAAGGGAGCCACCATCTACTACAGTCTGAACCAAACGGTGCCCCCCCAGTCAGGAACGGCATACACCTCTGCCGTGAAGCTCACCGAGAGCGCCACCGTGAGCGCCGTGGCAATGAAAGACGGCATGCTGCCATCGGAAACAACAAGTGCAAAGTTTGAAGTAAAAGACGACAATGGACTTAAGACAATCGCCGTCCCAACCGTGCTCGACCCTGAGCGACTGAACCGCGGCATTGTGGCATACAAGGTTGACGGCGGAATGATGGTGAGCTGGCGACTGCTTGCCACCGACAACGCAGTGGAGACACAGTTCAACGTCTACCGCAACGGCGTGAAGGTGAACGTACAGCCAATAATCTACGGCACAAACATCATTGACCCTCTGGGCACGGAGGGCGACAAGTATAAGGTGGAAGTAATAGGCGGCGAGACTTCAAAGGAAGTGACCGCGCTCGCCACACCTTATATTAATATACAGCTGGACCGCCCCGAGGGCGGAGTGACCAAGCCCCATACATCGTACGACGGCAGCGGCAAGGGCACAGAATATCCCAACGGCTGCAAATATGACTATGCTCCGGGCGACATCAGCGCAGCCGATGTTGACGGTGACGGAGAATACGAACTGGTGCTGCGCTGGGACCCGTCGAACATGCACGACAACTCACAGTCGGGCTACACAGGCAACGTCTACATCGACTGCTATAAGCTCAACGGCACAAAACTGTGGCGCATCGACCTTGGCGAGAACATCCGTGCCGGCGAGCACTACACACAGTTCATGGTCTACGACTTCGACCAGGACGGCAAGGCTGAGCTGATATGCAAGACCGCTCCAGGAACCAAAGACGGCAAGGGCAGCTACGTGATAATGGGCAGCGACGACCCGACAAAGAGCTACGTGAACACCGAAGGTAAAAACACCGTGGGAACAATAGGCAGCGGACCGGAATATCTCACAGTATTCAACGGCGAGACGGGAGCCGAGGTGACAAGTGTGGATTATGAGCCTGCACGCGGCAACTCAAAGGACTGGGGAAAAGACACTTACTGGAACCGCTCTGAGCGTTATCTGGCGTGTATGGCATATCTCGACGGCAAACGCCCGAGCGCGGTGTTCTGCCGCGGATATTACAACAGGGCTGCCTTGGTGGCTTACGACTTCGATGGCAAGAACCTCATCAAACGTTGGAAGCGCGATGACAAGACTGCAGGCACAGGATGCTACGGTGAGGGAGCACACGCCATTGCCGTGGCAGACGTTGACCAAGACGGCTGCGATGAGATAATCTTCGGCTCGGCATGTGTTGACCACAACGGCGAGATGCTCTACCGCACAGGATTCGGACACGGCGACGCACTGCACGTTGGCGACCTTGATCCCGACCGTCCCGGACTTGAGGTATTTATGGTACACGAGGAGGAAAGCTCAGCATATCCCTACGATGCAGAGATGCGCGACGCATACACCGGCAAGGTAATATGGGGACTTAAGCAGAGCGGCAACGACATTGGCCGCGGACTGGCTGCCGACTGCGACTCTACATCGCGCGGATATGAGATGTGGCCAATCGGCGACTACTCATCGGGCACAAAAGTGAACAATGTATTCGACTGCAAGGGCAATGCCATATCCACCAAGCGCCCGGATGTGAACTTCAGAATTTACTGGACCGGCACGCTCTACGATGAGATTCTTGACGGTGGAAAAATCTGTCAGTGGCAAAACACAACAACGTCGGCAAAACAGATTGTAAACCTTGCAACAAAATACAACTGCGGAACCGTGAACGGCTCAAAGAATGTGCCAAACCTTTGCGCCGACATCCTTGGCGATTGGCGCGAGGAGGTGATACTCTACGACAAAACCACAAAGGCAAACCTGCTGGTATTCCTCACGCCATTCACATCGGACTACCGCATACCAACACTCATGCACGACCACACCTACCGCATGGCAGTATGCTGGCAGAACGTGGCATACAACCAGCCGCCCCACCTAGGATATTATCTGCCCGACTACGGCAAGAAGCTGGCCGCCGACATCAAAGTCTTCGCCACAAGCATTCAGGAGATTACCACAGCCGACGATACATCCGGCAATGCCGTGTACAATCTTCAGGGACAGCGCGTGACCACCCTTAAAAAGGGAAACATCTACATCAGAAAGGGTAAGAAATTTGTGTTCTGACACAAAATATCCAGAATAAGGGCAATCAAGCAGGAGACAAACGCTGAATCCTTCGGGGATTTGCCACGTTAAATGTCTCACCTGCCGAAGGAACCAAAAATCGAACGTTCGATTTTTTATTTTCGAACGTTCGGGAAATTTCTCCCGAACGTTTGAAAATTTTCTTGCGCCAGAGAATTTCAAATCTTGCGCCATAAAAAAGGAGAATACCGGCGTGAAGGCGTAAAAAAACTGATTATAGGTGTTTATCTCCTACTTTCACGTTTACCGACCTCTCAAACCACCGTACATACGGTTCCGCATACAGCGGTTCCTATTTTGTATTCCATTCGAGGTACGAATCAAGCAGGAATTTTATGCCCATAGCCAAAATTTTGGGAGTTTCTTTTGGAGGTACAAAAAAAATGTTGTATTTTTGCACTGCGTAAAACGCACTCCACTGCGCAAAATGTAACAACATGTACAAATATCCTAAAAGCCAAATAAACAGGCGGTGTTTTTTTAAAAAACATACAGTCTCAGACGTGACGAAAAATATCAGGAACAAGTTTGTTGTCATTGCCGCCGTCATTCCGCAGACGGCAATGACACAAGAATGCGACAAGCCATCGCTTACCGACAGCATTGAGTACGGCGTGGAGATGCAGGCAACGGCATCGGCAGGTGACGGACACACGCCGCTGTGGCTCAACGCCAACAAGTACGGACTCAGCTCGCTGGAGAGAAGCAACAGCTATCTACGCGCCACGCTGCACCGACCGACAGCGGCCGGCAGCCGGTGGGGCGTGGGCTACGGCATCGACATAGCGGCGGCATACAACTTCACCAGCACAGTCATCGTGCAGCAGGCGTACATCGAGGGGCGCTGGCTCAGGGGCGTGCTCACCATAGGCAGCAAGCAGCAGCCCATGGAGCTTAAAAACCAGGAGCTGAGCAGCGGGTCGCAGACGCTGGGCATCAACGCGCGCCCCGTGACGCAGGTGAGGATTGCGCTGCCTGAATACTGGAATATTCCCGGCACCCGCGGGTGGCTGGCGCTGAAGGGACACATCGCCTACGGCATGACCACCGATGACAACTGGCAGAAAGATTTTACAAAGAAGCAGTCGAGATACACCCAAAACGCGCTTTACCACAGCAAGGCGGGCTATCTGAGGATTGGCGGCAGGAGCCTGCCGGTGTCACTGGAAGCGGGACTGGAGATGGCGGCGCTCTTTGGCGGCACCACCTACAAGATGGACAACGGAGTGGAGAGGATTGACAACCAAGGGGGACTGAAAGGCATGTGGGACGCATTAATCCCCGGAGGCTCCGAGCCCATCGAAGATGTCTACCAGAATGTGGGCGGCGACCAGCTCGGCTCATGGGTGCTGCGCCTCAACTACGACGCTCCGGCATGGCAGGCAGCCGTGTACTGGGACCATTTCTTCGAGGACCACAGCGCAATGTTCCACCTCGACTACGACGGCTACGGCACGGGCGAGGAATGGAACGTGAAAAAGGACAACCGCTATTTCATGTACGGATTTAAGGACATGCTGCTCGGCGCAGAGCTGAAATTGAAGCGTACGCCGTGGCTCAGCGCCATCGTGCTGGAATATATATACACAAAATATCAGAGCGGTCCCGTGTATCACGACCACACACCGAGTATGCCCGACCACACAGGCGGCATGGACAACTACTACAACCACCACATCTTCACAGGCTGGCAGCACTGGGGGCAGGTGATGGGCAATCCGCTCTATCTGTCGCCGATATACAACACCGACGGCAGAATTGAGGTGAAGAACAACCGCTTCACAGCACTGCACGCAGGAGCATCGGGCAACATCTCCGGCAACCTGCACTACCGTCTGCTCGGCTCGTGGCAAAAGGGCTGGGGAACATACCGTGTGCCCTACCCCGACCCACGCTCCAGCATGAGTCTGATGCTGGAAGCCAGCTACAGATTTCCGCAGGCATCGGCACTCGGCGGATGGAGCGTCACCGCCGCAGCGGGACTGGACTCGGGCAAACTGCGCGGCACAAGCCAGGGACTGCAGATGACAATAAGAAAAAAATGGAGATAACACAGAAATGAGAAAAATGCACAGATATGAAAAAGACAGCACTGATTTCAATCATAATATTACTGCTCACGGCAGCGGCATGCACCATTGAGCACTCTGAAAACGGCAACCTCGACGGCATGTGGCAGCTGACGCAGCTCGACACTCTGAACACCAGCGGCACCACAACGGAACACTCCGCAGACATGCGTACAAAGGGAATATTCTGGTCGGTGCAACACAATATGCTGCGAATGTCGGCGGTCTACGGAGATGCCGAGCCCGTGTTTTTCCGTTTCGTACACAGCGGCGACAGGCTCACCCTGAGCAATCCCTACACAGACAACCGTGAGGAAGGCGACATAAAAATAGAAGATCCCTCGGAGTTTGCATTCTACAATATAGACGCGCTGGAGCAGACCTTCTATGTAGAAAAGCTCACCTCTGGCAGGATGACACTGAGGTCTGAGCGATTCAGGTTTCATTTCAGAAAATATTGAGTCGGTTATTTTCTGCGTCGGCACACAGTGTAGACATATCTGCCAGTGACCACAGTCTGAATGCAAATATCCTCAGAAACATTTGTCAATGTGGTTTTCAGGTCGGAGCGTATGCCCTCGCCCGTGAGCTTCAGCACAGCCTCCTTTTGAGTCCACAGCTTTATAAACTCCACGGCAGGATTGAAGGAAGCAGCCACAACGGAATATTCTTCAGGTGACAGCACATGGCGGGCAAGAGTGTCCTTAAACGGACGGACAGTCTCGATGTCAACACCCACGGGGACAGTGTCAACCACGCAAATGACAGCCTCGCGGCAGTGGCTCAGATTAAAGAATATGCCGGAATGGTCCTTCAGGCGCGGCTTGCCGCCGGCATCGTACTCAAACTCAGGATTTCCGCCTATTCCGAACTCCTTGCGCAAAGCCTCTTTCAGTAACAGATAGGCAGCCACGCTCTCCCTCCTGCCCTGCTCGTGTTTAAATCGCAGAGCCTGCACGCGCCGCTGCTCCGAGATGGAAGCCAAGGCGGCGGCGAGGTCAAAAGCCTGAAGGTTTTCGTTGATGTAAAGCATAAGTCATTCTTCACTCTTCATTCAACGGTATCGGCTTCTTCGGGTTCTCCTGCCCCGACATATCGGCAAGCTTCCGTGCCGGCGCCATGATGTTGAGCCTTCCCGTGAGCATCTTTTCCTTGGCTGAGTTAAACGACTGCCGCGCTGCGTCGAGCTTCACGGCGATGTCGTCGAAATAGCGCACAAAGTCGCCCACACGGTCGAGGAAGAGCCGCGCCTGCTTGAGAATCTCCTCCTGATTCTTGGTCTGCTCCTGCTGCACCCACGCCATGTCGATGAGACGGAGCACCGCCAGCAGATTCTGCTCGCCGGTGATGAACACTCCCTTGCTGTAAGCCTCGCGCCAGAGCGCGGTGTCGTTGACGAGGGCGAGCTGCAGCGCCGACTCGTTGGGCACAAACATTATGACGTAGTTGAGCGTCTGCTTCGGCGGCTTGATGTAGGATTTGTAATCCTTTCGCGCCAGCTCCTTGTAATGGTTACGCAGGCTTTGAACGTGCCTGTTGAGCGCATCGGCGCGCGCAGCCTCATCGTCGCCGGCATTCTGATAGTCGATGAACGCCGAGAGCGACACCTTCGAGTCGATGATGGCGTCGCGGTTGTCGGGAAAGTGCAGTATTACGTCGGGAATCATCCTCTTGCCCGACTCGTCGTTTTTCAGGGCGTTGCCCGCCTCGTCGCGCAGCGTCTCCTGCACGCTGTAGTGCTTTCCCTTTTGCAGTCCCTCGCTCTCCAGCAGCTCGCTCAGTATCATCTCTCCCCAGTTACCCTGCGTCTTGCTTTCGTTTTTCAGGGCATTGGCAAGGCTGTCAGCCTTGCTTCCTATTTCTGCGGCGCGGCTCAGCACGTTCTCTATCGCCTTTTCCAGCGATGCCGTGTTCTTCGTTCCCTGGTCGCGCGTGCTCTCCATCGCCTGCTTCATCTCGCCGATGGTCTCCTTCAGCGGATTTATTATAGCCGACATCTGCGTGGTGTTGTTCTGCTGCAGCTCAGCCGAGCGCAGCTTCAGCAGCTCCGTGGTGGCGTTTTTCAGGCGTTCCTCCATCATCCTCATCTGCTGTTGCAGCATATCGTTGTTCTCAGCCATGCGGCGTGCCGACTCTTCTTTCTCGGCAATCATTCGGCGTGCCGCCTCCTCCTTCTCTGCCGCCATGCGCCGGTTCATTTCCTCCTTGTCAGCCATTGCCTGCCGCTCTGTGCGCTCCTTATCCGCCAAAGCCACGGCATAGCGCTTGTCCAAGTCACTATATCTCACATTCTGCGCCTCCACCACGGCGGCACCCCTGTTTTTGGCAACCAGCCAGCCTATCACGGCTCCTATTGCCACTCCTGCAATCAAAAATATAATTTCCATAGTTACTTAATTCAGAATTATTCTTGGGTCTTGGTAAATCATGGTACGGCTATTTTTTCTTTCCAAATAGTTCAGAATGACTTCCAAGTCGCTCAAGCCAAATAATACCTGTGCTGCCGTCAATCCATATCAGCAGAAAATCACCCTCTATATGACACTCCCAGCAACCTTTGTATTCTCCCTTTAACATGTGTGGATAATACTCATCGGGAATACGTTCCTCCCGCTCCAACAGAGAGACGACGTGGTATAAACACTTCATCTTTTCTTTGTTGTGAGCATATTTCTTAACATCCCTTTTGAATTGAGAGGAATATTTTATTATTTTCATAGTCCCAACGACTTTTCAAATGCTTCAAAACTTGAACAGTCAACTTCTCCGGCAAATGCCCCCTGCATACTTTCCTCTATTGCCTCCATCGTCCTTTCGTTGACATAGCATCCCGATTCAGCATCGTAAAGTGCCGGTCTGGCTTTCTGTGTTGCTGAAACATGTTTCCGTATGTAAGCTGCAATCTTATTCAGAACATTGTCATCGTTTATCGAGTCTATATCCCTGAAAAGCTCATATTTCAATTCTGCTGTTGTCATAACTTTAAATTCTTAATTATTATTTTGCAAAGATAAACATTATTTCCCATACCACAAAATATTTGGCGTAAAATGTCAAAGATTTAAAAGAAAAACAAAAAATATCTTTAGTATAAAATCAGTCATCAGACTCCGGCACATCCGCAGTCTGAGTCTTCGGCCAGTTTACAAGATACAGCTGCTCGGTGGCTCGGGTGAACGCCGTGTAGAGCCAGTGAATATAGTCGGGCGTAAGCATTTCGTCGGTCATATATCCCTGGTCCAGATAGACGTGCGCCCACTGCCCACCCTGTGCCTTGTGGCAGGTAACGGCATAGGCATATTTTATCTGTATGGCATTATAGTAAGGGTCGTTGCGCAGGGCTTTCATGCGGTCGGTCTTCAGCGGAATGTCGGCATAGTCGGCAAGCACGGCGTTGTAGAGCCTCTCGGTCTGCTCGCGGGTGAGCGAGGGAGCCTCCGACTGCAGCGAGTCGAGCATCACCGTGGCGGTAAGCTCATAGTCGTCGTAATCGGGAAAAGTCAGCATGAGGTCGGCAAAGCGGAAGCCGTACATCTCACGTATATTTCTCACGCGGCGCACCACACAACGGTCACCGTTGGCAAGAAACGCAGGTGCCGCCACCTCGCCTACGCCATCCCCTCCTCTACCCTTTTCCTTCTCGGTCCAATAATAGTTGTTTTTCACTATCATCAGCATGTCGCCCGAGCACAGCTCCTCCTCGC